>CAKZMN010000001.1 GCA_937128575.1 uncultured Alphaproteobacteria bacterium
TTCAGACATACTTTGCTCTGAACCCAAACCTTCAACCGTAATGATATGGCAACCATCTAATAACATTACTGCACTGATGCATGAATTTATGGAATGAAATTTTGGACTCTTTGTCCAAGGGCGACGAATCATGACAGTACATGCACCACAGTCCCCTTCGGCACATACAACTTTAGTTCCAGTTAAACCACGCTCATACCTCAAGTAATCACTTAACGGTAAAAAAGCATCAAAAGAAGCAGTTATGTTTGTGTACGGACTTATACAAGCATTTGATGGTGCTGGAGGGGGCACCCGAATATGAGCACCACATCCATGCCTCGGACCGGCTAAGCCCGTCGCAACAGGCTTATCTGGAAACGCAGTGGAAGCTGTTCCGTACATGGTGGGATAGTTGGCCGGGCGCAGTTTAGCGGAGCTGCGACGATGCGTGTCATCGACTCACATACCGGAGGGCAGCCGACCCGCGTCATCGTCGATGGAGGGCCCGATCTATGCACCGGCCCGCTAGCGGAACGCCGTGAATTGCTTGCCCGCGAGCACGATGACTTGCGCCAGAAAAGCATCCTCGAGCCCAAATGCTCTGAGGCGATGGTTGGTGCGCTTTTTTATATGGCCCTTGCGGGTGCGAGCATTCCAACGCAGCGCGCGATGCTGATGACGGGCGTGGTGTTTCTTGCCATCATTCTTGATCGCTCTGCCATATCGCTGCGCTTGGTTGCGTTTGCCGCGTTTATTGTTCTGTTGTTTTTTTCGGAGAGTTTGTTATCCGCCAGCTTTCACATGAGCTTTGCTGCGGTTGCGGGGTTGGTTGCGTTTTATGATTGGCTGCGTCCCTATTGGTCGGCGTGGCATCGGCGCTCTGGTTGGCTGCGCCGCGCGGGGCTTTATTTTCTGGGTGTGTCATTCACAACTATTATCGCCACGGCCGCCACTGCGCCTTTTGCGCTTTATCATTTTCAACAGCTTGCCGCCTATAGCATCTTAGGAAATTTCATTGCTGTACCTATTTTGGCGTTTCTCATTATGCCCTCAATTTTGGCGGCGCTGTTTATGATGCCGTTTGGGTTAGAGTTTATTCCGCTTTATGTGACGGACTTGGGCGTTGATGCGGTTTTGAATATTGCGGATTGGGTGTCGTCGCTGCCGCATTCTGTTTTTCGAATGGGCGCATGGCCGCAGGCGGCGTTGGTGGCGATTGTTTTTTCTGGATTGGCGCTGATCTTGCTGCGCGGGGCGGTGCGTTTGCTTTGTTTGTTGCCTTTATTTATTGCGATCATTGTTTTCAGTGGCTATAGCCCGCCGGATATTTTGATTTCTGATAAGGCTAAATTGGTGTCTGTGCGTGATGGGCGCGGGGATTTATATGTTTCCAATTTACGTAGCGAGCGTTTCGCGCGGGAAAACTGGATGCAAAGTTACGGCGTTGATGATGCCCGCGTTCATAAATGGCCGAAGGAGGGGGCGGAGGGCTTTGTTGCATGTGGAGAGATGGCGTGCCGCATAAATATACAGGGGCGGTTGGTATCATATATTTACCACGAAACAGCAGCGGCGCAGGAATGTGCGGCGGCGGATTTAGTTGTCGCGCCATTTCCGCTTTATAAATTATGCGTTTCAGAAACATCCGCGCTTAGAATTGATAGGGCGGGCACAAAGCGTAAGGGGGCGCATGGTGTTTGGTTTGGTGATAATGGCGGCATAGTCATTAAAACGTCACAAGAGCTCCGCGGGGCGCGCCCCTGGAGCTCTTTGAATGAGAGTTTTAGATAGTTTGTAATCCTTATTGGTAGGAGCGCATCAGGCTTACTAAGCGTCCTTGGATTTTAACGCGGTGTGGATCTAGAACTTGTGGTTCATGCGTTGAGTTTTCAGGCTCTAATATAATTTTACTGCCCGAGCGGCGCAGCGTTTTTAGCGTGGCCTCCTCGTCATCAACAAGCGCCACAACAATTGTGCCGTTTTCCGCGCTGTCGCAGCGTTTGATGATAACCGTGTCGCCATCGTGAATGCCCGCATCAATCATGGAATCGCCATCAACATTTAGAGCATATAGCTCCCCATATCCGGCATATCCGGGCGGGATTTGTATGGTTTCAACTTCGTTGCGGATGGCTTCAATCGGTGTGCCCGCGGCGATCTTGCCGTATAGCGGAATTTCTTCGAAGCCCAAATCTTGCGCGGCTGCATTTTGCGGCGCGGGCATTGGGGTGACGTTACTTTGTTCAGGTGATGGTTTAAACCCTTCTGGTAAGCGCTTGATTTCTAACGCTCTTGCGCGGTGGGGTAATCGTTCAATATAGCCGCGTTCAACGAGGCCCGTAATAAGGCGGTGAATACCGGATTTTGATTTAAGGCCCAGAGCCTGTTTCATTTCCTCAAATGAGGGGGCAACATCGTCGCCATCCATGTGTTCATGGATAAAAAGCAGTAAATCGCGCTGTTTTTTGGTCAACATAAGGTAGATATCCTCTTCAATCTTGTGTTTATATTAGATGGCATTATTCCCTTAAGGCCATAAATATACACCTTTTGTTCTACTTTAGTTCACGATCTGTGTCAATTATTTTGTAATAAAGTTGCCAAGGCCGTTTCAATGCAAGGTTGGCGCATGAGTGACTCGCCAATGAGGAACCCGTCATAGCCAGATTTTTCCAATGTTTGGATGGTTTGCGACGAATCGATACCGCTTTCGGCTATTTTTACAACATTATCAGGCATAAGATCCGCAAAATCATGGGAGGTTTGCACGTCGACCTCTAGGGTTTTGAGGTTACGATTATTGATGCCGACCATTTGCGGATTTAGATCCAGTGCGCGCTCTAACTCTTCGCGGTCATGAACCTCGACCAGTGCATCCATTCCTAGCTGGGTGGCCAGATCATATAGCGTTTTAGCCATCTCATCGGTGAGGGCGGCCATGATGATTAAAATACAATCCGCATCCATCGCGCGAGATTCGTAAATTTGATAGGGATCGACCATGAAGTCCTTACGAAGCAGGGGTAGCTTCACCGCGCCGCGCACCTGTTTAAAATATTCGTCTGATCCTTGGAAATAGGGCGCATCGGTTAAAACAGATAAGCAAGCCGCGCCCGCCTTTTCGTAAGATTTTGCAATCGCGCTTGGGTCGAAATCTTTGCGGATTATCCCTTTGCTGGGGGAGGCTTTTTTGACCTCTGCAATGATGGCGGTTTGTTTGTGGTTTTTGATGGCGTTGATGAAGCCGCGGGGGCTTGGCGCTTCTGCGATGATGGATTTTAGCTCATCTAAAGATGTCTTGGTTTTTTGCTGCTCAACGTGCAGCGTCTTTTTTCCGCAAATTTCCCTTAAAACGCTCATGCTGCGATGGCCTCTCTGGAGAAGGCGATATAGTCTTTTAATGTTTGGTAGGCCATGCCGCTATCTATGGCGTTCTCGGCGATGGCGACGCCTGATTTTAAATCTTCGGCGCTGCCGTGAATGCACAAAACGGCGGCGGTGTTTGCCAGCACGATATGACGGTAGGCGCATTTTTGTCCCTCTAGAACTGCGCGCAGAGCCATCGCGTTATCATCGGCCTCGCCGCCGATTAGCTTGCTGAGGTCGCAGGTGGGAAGACCGAAATGTTCCGGCGTTAGGGTTTTTTCTTCGATCTTGCCTTCTTTATCCAATATAGCGGCGTAGGTGGGGCCGGTGATTGTTATCTCGTCCAAACCGTCGGAGCCATGAACGATCCATGCGCCCTTGCTTCCTAGTCTTGAGAGGGCTTCTGCCATTGGTTTTATAAGTGCGCGTTCATATACGCCGAGCAGTTGAAAGCGCGCGGATGCGGGGCTAATTAGGGGGCCAAGCAGGTTGAATATTGTGCGTGATCCGATTTCCTTGCGCACCGCCGCCACATGTTTCATGGCGGTGTGATATTTAGGCGCCATTAGGAATGCGAAGTGCAGGGTTTGGATGGCCTCTTCAACGGCCTCTACGTTTATATCTAGATTAACGCCCATAACCTCTAACACATCCGCCGCGCCAGATTTAGAGCTAGAGGCGCGATTGCCGTGTTTGGCCATTGGCACGCCGCAAGAGGCCGCAACCAAAGCGACCGCAGTGGATACATTATATGTGCCCTTGGCATCGCCGCCTGTGCCGCAACAATCCACGGCCTCATAGGGCGCTTTGATTTTAATGGACTTTTCACGTAGCGCCTTTGCTGCGCCGACGATTTCATCAACGTTGACGGGGCGCGCCGCGAGGGACACTAGAAAGTCTTTCAAATCAGCTTCAGACACTTCGCCGTTCATGATGCTGGTCATGGCGGAAAACATTTCGTCTTCGCTAAGGGATTTGTCGTTTTGGATGATGTCTAAATAGGGTTTCATAGCAGCTTTATAAAGTTTTTAAGGATGTCATGTCCATGGTTGGTGGCGATGCTTTCGGGGTGAAATTGCACGCCGTGAATTGGTTTTGTTTTATGCGCCAGCCCCATAATGATGCCGTCTTCGGTGCGGGCGGTGACCTCTAACTCGTCAGAAAATGATCCATCTTCCACGATTAAAGAGTGATAGCGCGTTGCGTCAAAGGGGGTGGGCAGGTCTTTAAACACGCTTTTATTTTCATGCGTCACTGGCGATACCTTGCCGTGCATGGGGGCGGTTTGAATGACGTTGCCGCCAAATACTTGACCGATGCATTGATGGCCCAAGCATACGCCGAATAATGGAATGTCTTTATCTGCGGCCTCTTTTACAAGCTCTAGGCAAATGCCGGCCTGATCGGGATCGCTAGGGCCGGGAGAGATTACGACGCCAGATGGTTTGAGCGCCAAAACATCGGCGGCTGTGATCTTGTCGTTTCTGTAAACGGTTGTTTCCACGTCTAAATCACCCAGATATTGAACCAGGTTATAGGTGAAGCTGTCGTAATTATCGATCAGTATAATCATGGTAGGGCATATGAAGGTAATACGCCCCGAAATGCAAGATATATTAGTAGGCAATAAGCGGGGGGTAATTGCGGGGAAAAGATTTACGATCTTGGTTTTGCTGGGCTATGCTAGGCGCTATGAAACGTTTCAAGCGCCCACCTAAAAATTCACCGCAAACTCTTTTTATTATCGGCGTTGGCGCAGCGATTATGATTGTTGCGCATTTGCTGTGGTGGGAGGTTGAAGATGCACGTCGCTTGCAGGCCAATCAAACTTACGTACCTGCGGTTGTTATGACGGATGATGGAGAGCTTCAGTCAGAGGAGTTCAGCGAAGTATATGGTCCGCCGGAGAGCTATAATATTTCCAAAAAATTATATGTTCCGGCGCTTGCGCCCAAGGCGGCTGCGGAAAAGAAGCCGCCTGTTGAAATTGTTCGGGGCACTAGTCAGGCATGGAAAGATGATGCGGCGGCGGTAAATCCAGTGGCCATTCCAGAGGTCAGAGCGCGCGTTGTGATTATCATTGATGATATGGGTATGGGGCAGGGGCTGTCGCGCAAAACCATTGATTTGCCCGCGCCTCTTACGCTTGCATTTTTACCCTATGCCCCAAATTTAAAGGCCATGACCGCGCAGGCAAAAGCCAAGCGGCCGCAGCTAGCTAGCGGACCCTTTACGGGTTGATCGTGGAAGTCCGCGCCGCACCAGGAATGCC
>CAKZMN010000002.1 GCA_937128575.1 uncultured Alphaproteobacteria bacterium
ATCCACTGACTTTAAAACATTAGGATGCACCATGCCACAACCTGCTACTTCTAACCAACCGGTATAGCTGAAAACTCGACAACCTGTTGACTGACAATTCACGCAAGACATATCCGCTTCGGCAGAAGGTTCTGTAAAAGGAAAGTAGGAAGCGCGAAATCGCATTTTAATATCTGAATTAAAAAAGCCTTCTTGTTTTATTTTATTCTCATTGATTAAAGATTCTGCCCATTCGCGCAAAGGCCCACGAAGCCATTGCCCATGAGGTATGCCAAAGCCTTGTTTGGGTCTGTCAAAAAGAGGCTTGGGCACATAATTTTCCAATAAAGATCGTAATATCCTTTTTCCTTCGCCATTTTTTGTTTTCATACTTAAGGGAAGTTGCCATGCAAGTTCGATTACTTTGTAATCAAGTAAAGGCACTCTGGTCTCTAGAGAAACAGCCATGCTTGCCCTATCAAGTTTACACAAAATATTATCAGGTAAATAATTCACCATATCTGTGTACATCATGTGATTTGCAAAATTTGCAAAGCCCGCTTTATGCTTTGGGTCATTCATAGCGTAGAAAGGTTCTTTGGCGTCTATCACTAGTTGTTCAGGAGCTTTCCAATAAGACATCATAAGCTTATAAAGCTGATCATCATCGGAGGCTGCTAGCACTTGTAGTAACTTATGGGCTCGACCTCGCAAAGGCGCGTTTTTAAGAGTTTTGTGTAATATGGTTCTAATTATTTGCGGTGTTTTCATTACCCCTTCTGACAGACCTTTTGTTAAGTCATAGCGGCTATAACCAGCAAAACCTTCATCCCCACCATCGCCAGATAACGCTACCGTGACGTGCTGCTTTGCAAGGCGTGATACGTGATATGTCGGTATTTGAGAAGGGTCAGCGAAAGGTTCATCGTAGATATGTGGGAGATCGGGAATAACATTGCGCGCCTCTTCTGCGGTCACGTAAAATTCCTCATGCTCCGTTCCTATATGATTTGCGATCTTTTTTGCCGCCTTTGCTTCATCGTAGCCCGCATCTTCAAAGCCAATGCAAAAGCTTTTAATTGGTTTTGTTGACTGTTTTTGCATCAATGCGGTTACAAGAGATGAATCAATACCACCAGACAAAAAGGATCCTATGGGCACATCTGACATCATGCGCTCACTTACGGCATTGCTTAGCGTTTCATCCAGTTTGGATATGGCCTCTTCATAGGACAGATCAATGGGATAAAGCGCCCCTTCTTTCGCAACCTTTTGAATGTCCCAATAAATTTTTGGTTTTTTATTTCTGCTGCTTTTTATATCAATAGAGATGCAAGATGCCGGTGGAAGTTTGAATATACCCTTATAAATTGACCATGGAGCTGGTACATAATTATGGCGCGTGTAGAGTGCCAAAGCATCACGATCAATCTCAACAACAAACGATGGGTGCGCCTTCAGGGCTTTGAGTTCAGAGCCAAATAAAAAAACTTCGCCAGCCCAGCCATAATAAAGCGGCTTTTCTCCGATGCGGTCACGCGCCAGGTGAATTGAGTTCGTTTTTTTATCCCATAGCGCAAACGCAAACATACCGTTTATTTCATGAAGGGCTTTTTCAAGTCCCCATTTGTCAATTGCGTTTAACAAAACCTCAGTATCTGTGTTACCCGAAAAATCACAGCCCAGTTCTAGTAACTGCTTTCTTAGTGTCAGATAATTATAAATTTCACCGTTATAGGTTATTACATAGCGCTCACTGTGAGAGACTCTGGGTTGAGCTCCCTCCTTTGACAAGTCGATGATGGCTAGTCTTTGATGTGCGAGCGCTACGCCCGTCTGCGCATCAACCCATGTGCCTGCGCTGTCTGGCCCGCGATGTGTCAGGGGGGCGCTCATGCCCTCAACAATACGCATTAACTCTGCGTTGCTTTTATTAAGAGAACTGTCGATGAATCCTGTTATTCCGCACATGGGGGCAGCGTAACAACACATGTTATTTTTTTCTAGAAGAAACATGTTTTTATATTTTTGTAACGTTAGTGCAAGAAATCTGTTCAGATTGTGGGCTTGTTATTCGAGGCTATAAATTTTATAGAAGATAATGGTATCCATTTTTACGCGCCCAGAAGAAAGCGAACCTTATGAAAAGCCTTATAAAAAAGACACTGCCGAAATCTGCTTTACGCATGATTATAAATGTTCGCGATAAAAGAGGGTTGGACGTAGTACCTAAATATTCCTTCGATGTTTCTCATTTGAAAAAAGAAGAAAACCTTGATTTTGAAGGAATATTCTCTGACCAAAAAATCAAAGATATGTGGAATATTGATCAAGAAAGCATTGTTATGTGCTTGGGCAAGGACGGCACGTCTGGCGGGATTAATCCAGGTGATCGGCGCGCGCTATATTCCTTGATAGCCGCTCTTAAGCCTCAAAACGTTTTAGAGGTGGGAACTCATATTGGCGCCTCTACGCTATATATATCAAGCGCTCTAAAGCATGCGGGTGAAAATGCTAAGTTAACAACTGTTGATATACTTGACGTTAATGCTGAGGATGCGCCTTGGAAAAAGCTGGGTCTTCAAATGTCTCCTAGAGACTTTGCTTCAAAGCTTGGCTGTGCCGACAGCATAGAGTTTAAAGCCACCCCTGCTCAGCTTTATATGCAAGACACTAAAAATAGATTTGATTTTATTTTTCTTGATGGGGATCATTCTTCTCAGGCGGTCTATAAAGAAGTTTCAATGGCGCTTAAATTACTAAACCCTGGCGGAGTTATTTTGCTTCATGACTATTACCCCGATGCCAAACCGCTTTTCTCTAATGGTGTTATAATCCCAGGTCCATTTAGGGCACTGGATCGTATAGCAAGAGAGAATGCGGGTTTGTATGCTAAGCCTTTAGGGCAGCTTCCTTGGCCTACGAAGCTTGGCGGGAATGTAACGAGCCTCGCCGTTGTTACAAAGCAAGCTTAATGCTCTGTGCCACGGTTCTTTTCAGTGAGTGTTTCTAGGCGATTAGCCAAGACTTTAGAATAGTAATTGCGACCTATGACATTAAAATGACTGCTATCAGCCCACATATTTTTTTCTAAGGGTAGATCACTCAGATCAATGATAGCCGCGCCAATTTCTTTTTGAAATTCGGGCACGTTTAATTTAGATTTTCTATCTAAATAAGGTTCCATCACAAAAATTGGTGTAATGTTTTCTGCTGAAATTTGCGCGGCAATTTGTGTAAGTAATAATGTCTTGGGATGTGAGGCCCGCTTGTTTTCAGGTGTAATGTTAGGGGCTTTTTGTTCGTGTTCATACGCTCCGTACAAAGCGGCATCTCCGTTGCTGCATATATAGGATGTTTTCTCTTTAGTTATTACAGTGCTCTTAATCACATTACATTCAAGCGGCTCTGTCATCTGATGCTTTGCTGGCTTCTCATTGCTTTGGTTGCGCGCATCAAATTTTTTGTAAAGGGACTTTATTTTTCCATTAATAGCTTCAGAATAAATGCGAATTGTATTTATTCCCGCTACAAAAGAGGCGAGCCCTTTTAGTTTTTGCTGCTTATTA
>CAKZMN010000003.1 GCA_937128575.1 uncultured Alphaproteobacteria bacterium
ATACCTATGCTCGCCTTTTTGGTTAAATAAAGTTGCTTTTTGCTCTGCTAAAAACATAGGTTTTTCAGATACTCCTTTGTAGCCTACTCCTGACCGGAGCACAAGCCCTAGGCCGAAGTTTCTTGCAGTATTTCGCGAAGCCTGGCGCAGTCGGCGCCGGAGCGCTCCGCGCGCTCGCGGCGGGTGTCTTCATCCGGCACGGTGCCATCGTCGTCGCGTTCCGAAGCGGCGCTCAGGGTGGAGTTGATTTCCTCGATATCAGGCAAAAGGTCGCGACGTTTGCCTGTGGCCGCAGCCACTCCGCCCGCCACAAGGCCGGGGTCCGCCGGATCAAGCCCGCGCAACCGCGCCATCCGTTCGCGCAGGCTTTTCTTGGCTGCATGTTGTTGATTTGGACGGCGCTGTTAGCGGGTCTTCGAAAAACCATGATGCGGTGCGCGGCATTATTGATGCGGTTGATTTGCCCGTGCAATTGGGCGGTGGTATTCGCACTCTTGAGCAAATTGAGCATTGGCTTTCTGAAGGCGTAAGCCGCGTTATTTTGGGCACCGCTGCGGTGCGTGATCCAGATTTGGTGCGCCGCGCTTGTGATTTATTTCCTGATCAAATTGCCGTTGGGATTGATGCTAAAGATGGCTACGTCGCTGTTGAGGGCTGGGTTGAGAAATCAGACATTAAAGTAATTGAGTTAGCGCGCATGTTTGAAGATGCGGGCGTTGCTGCGATTATTTACACCGACATTGATCGTGATGGCACGGGGGAGGGCGTTAATATGGAAGCCACCATCCAACTGGCGCAGGCGACAAGAATTCCGATTATTGCATCAGGCGGTGTGGGCGCGCTGGCTGATATCCAAGCTGTGAAGGATGCCAGCACACACGGCATCAATGGTGTTATTGTTGGTAAGGCCCTGTATGATGGGCGCGTAGAACCGGCAGATGTTTTGAAAGCCGCTGCTGGTTAAGTTCGCCGTGGTGAGCTTGCCTTAATTCCTTTTTTAAAAAGTAGAGAGCTATGCTTAAAACTCGAATTATTCCTTGTCTTGATGTTGATAATGGCCGCGTTGTGAAGGGCGTGAATTTTGTTGATTTGGTTGACGCTGGCGATCCAGTGGAGCAAGCGCGTCTTTACGCGCAGCAGGGCGCGGACGAGCTTTGTTTTTTAGACATCACCGCAACCAGCGATGAGCGCGGTACGATTTTGGACGTAGTGCGCCACGTGGCGGAGGAGGTTTTTATGCCCCTGACGGTTGGTGGCGGGGTTCGCAGTTTGGCGGATATTCGCGCGCTTCTTGAGGCGGGCGCGGATAAGGTTGCGATCAATTCAGCGGCGGTAAAAAATCCAGAATTCGTAAAAGAGGCTTCGCAAAAATGCGGCAGTCAGTGCATTGTTGTGGCGATTGATGCCAAGGCAAAAGAAGATGGGTCCGAGGGGTGGGAAGTGTTCACCCATGGCGGGCGCCGCGGCACGGGTATCGACGCGGTAGAGTGGGCCAAGAAGATGGCGGATTATGGCGCAGGTGAAATTTTATTGACCTCCATGGATCGTGACGGGACAAAAATTGGCTTTAATTTACCGCTGACGCGCGCGGTGTCAGACGCGGTTCGGGTTCCGGTTATTGCATCGGGCGGGGTTGGTAATTTGGACCACTTAGTTGAGGGGGTACGTGATGGCGGCGCATCTGCGGTATTGGCAGCCTCGATTTTTCATTTTGGTGAATACACAATCGCGCAGGCAAAAGATGTCATGCACAAAGCCGGCATTGCGGTGAGGATATAAGGATTATGAGCGAGCATATTTTAAATCAGGTGTTTGAAGTTTTGAAGACGCGCAAAGGCGCAGATCCAGAAGGATCGTATGTTGCAAGTCTGTATGCAAAGGGTACTCAGCACATTTGTGACAAGGTCATTGAAGAAGCGGATGAAGTGATTGTTGAGGCGCTTAAGGGTGATGCGGATTTACTTAAGGCTGAATCGGCAGATCTGCTGTTTCACTTGATGGTGCTGTGGGCGGATCAGGGTATTGCCCCAGCAGATGTTTTTAACATTCTTGAAAAACGTTTTGGCACCAGTGGCCATGATGAAAAGGCTAGCCGAAGCTCTTAACGAGCCTCGAGGCGCATTCCATGATAGCCGCCATCTATTTTATCTTCATAGATTGGATTTGTGATGCAGTGAAATGCGCCGCCTGACTCGCGTAATTTTTCGGCTGGCAGGGGAATAACGTCATAGCCTGCGCGTTTAAGCTTGTCTTGGTAACTGGCACTGGTGGCATTGGTCACGATAATCGTGTTGTCACCAATATATAGCTGATTACATGCATAGGCGTCGGCTTCTGCGGCATCAATTTCGATAAGATGTGTTTTGGCACTAAGGCCGAATTTATCGAATGCCACGCGGTTAAATTTTTTCAAATGCTTTTTGTCCACGCCGCCCGGATAGAAAACAATTTCACCGCGCGGTAGTGGCGATAGGGAGGTGTCTTGATGAAAGAAGCCTTCCTTTGTTTCCATTGAGTTTACTTTGGTGCCTGTTGCTGCCTTTAGATGTGCATGCGCGCGCTTGTCCGAGCGTCCTTCGGATGCGTTGGCGCGGTCGGTGTTAACTGTATAGCCAGACCAGAACATGTCGCGGTATGGGTCATATACATTATCGCCCGTGCCTTCGATATTAAATGGTGTTGCCTTGATAATGCGTCCTTCGATGCCCCTGGCCTTGTCTGTTGCTAGAATGAAGGCTTCGTGCAAATCAATCTCAGGATTGCGCTCTGTGTTTGTAAAACGGCTGCGCAGGGTAACTAAGCCGTGGTTTGTTTTCATGCTGAGTGATGCGTCGGCGGTGAATACTTGGTCATAATATTTGATGGTGTCTGTGTTTTCCATCGTAGGCAGCAATACAACTTCTGCCTTTGTTTCGATGGTTTCTTTTATTCTGTGCCAGTCTTCGAGATTGGCTTGAACGTAGCCCTTGGGGTCTTTATTAAACGCTTTATGACCGGCCTCTTGGAATTTGTTGGCGAAGCCTTTTTTTGGATCAGGATCCCAGATTCCGTAATTGGTGGGCTCGCACATCATGAATATTTTTTTGTTCGCCGTAACAGTCGTCATACGCAGATCTCTTTGTTTTTGTTGTTTTTTAATGAAGAATATAATTAATTAATAGACTTTCTTATGTCAATGAAAAAAATTCCATTATGAGAGGCGTGTGAAAAGTTTTCTTGCACTTTTTTTGTCATATTTGATATTAATAAAACATAATGAAAAATTCCTCTGCTATGAAAGTTCGTGTTTCCGGCGCTTTGGTCGGTGCGTTTATGTGCGCCATGCCTTTGGACGCGCAGGATACAGGCGCTGAATTTTCTTCTGAGCAAGACACACTTAGTAAGATTGAAAAGCAATCGCGTGTTGAGCATCGTGGGCGCGATAGGGCGCGGCCTTATCATGCGTTTTATGTTGGCGAGATGAATGGTGATGCACCGTTAATTGCAGAGAATGAGGATGCGCTTATTCATATGGCTTCCCTTAGCAAGCTTCTTACTGCCATGGCGTATTATGATTGTCGGGCTTTAGCGATTGCAGCGGCAAAAACCGAGCAAGAGCGTGATAGTGTGATTGCCAAATTTGATGCGGAACTACCGTCTGTGAAAGAATTTTTAGTGCATTCAGATAATAGACAAGCGCACCGCGGTGGTTTGTTCTTGGAGCACCTTGATTTAGATTTCATCAATCGCGGCGTCGAAGAGCAAGGGTTAAAACGCGGGCGATACCGTGTTTTTTCGAACGTGATTATTCCAGAGGTTTTAAAGCCGCTGGGGCTAAAAGATACGAAAATTTATAACCCAAGCGGTTTGCCGCCTTATGAATTTGGTCGTCGATATAGAAGCGGGTATTTTATTTATTCACGAAAAGAGCGTCCGTTTAATTATAAGGGTTCAGGTTCTGGTCATTACAAAGACCCCACAGATTACAATACAACAACGCCTTATGAGGCCGCGAAAATTTTGCAGCGCATTGTGACGCATTATCCTGAAATTCATAAAATGCTTCAGATTTCTGAGCTTTGGAATACGCGACGAAAGCAAAATAAAGCCAATACCAATACGTTGCTTGAACATTCGGTTCACAAAAAAGCACGCCCCTCTCTTGGTGTTGATGCGGGTAAAACGGGCACAAGTATTGGTGCGGGATCAATGCAAGGATTCACGGCCAATCGTTTGATTTATAAAGACAGCGCGCGGATATTTGCGGTGGATGCAGGGCACTGGAAGTGGGCGCGCGATAGGCGCAAACGACTATTTAAAAATCCAGACCGCACAAACCGCGACAAACATTCGCATGTTTTGATTGATAGCGCGTATGGATTGCTTGAGCGTAAATATATGCCCAAGGCCGATTTGGCGATTAAGAGCGCGGGTGTTGTCCCCTTTGATCATTCTTTAAGTTATGCGTTTGATACGGCTGGGTTGCGGCGTAAAATTCAGCCTCAGAATTTATATGCGCAAGGGGTGCGAAAAAAAGGATCGTTTTTATCTCGGGTTTTTGTGAAGAAAAGCAAGCGCTCTAAACAAGCGCCAAACCATGTTGGGCATGCGCGCCGTCCAGAAGAGCCCCGTTTGTCGCAGGACTAAACTTTATTTGCTGCGGCCTTTGATTTGATTATTTTCATCCACCATTAGAACGGTTGGTTTGTGGGTCTTGGCGGTTTCTTGTTCCATTTGTGCATAGGCGCAGATGATTACCAAGTCCCCCTTTTGTGCGCGCCTTGCCGCGGCGCCGTTAATGCCGATTGTGCCGGAGCCCTCGGGCGCCTCAATAATGTAGGTTGTCCAGCGCTCCCCGTTATTAATGTTAAGGACATCAACCTGCTCATTTGGCAGCATTCCTGCCGCTTCCAGAAGGGCGGTGTCTATGGCGATTGAACCTTCATAATGAAGCTCGGCCTGGGTTACGCTGGCGCGGTGGAGTTTGGATTTTAGCATTGTGAGGAGCATGTTGTGCGGCCCTTATATCTTGCATCGTCAATAACTCCGTGTAATCTGATGAGAAAGCTAAATAGAGTCAAGGACACATCGTAATGCACGCATATGACGACCAGAATATTTTTGCCAAAATCCTGCGGGGGGAAATTCCAAATGACACAGTTTATGAGGATGATTACGCGTTGGCGTTTAATGATATTAGCCCGCAGGCGCCGGTGCATGTGCTTGTTATTCCGAAAGGAGCCTATCTGTCGATTGATGATTTTGGCGAGCGCGCATCTGCGGTGGAGGTTCACGGCTTTTACGCTGCGATTTCCAAAATTGTTGATCAGTTGAATCTGGGTGAAAAGGGTTTCCGCGTTATCGCGAATACGGGCCATGATGGCGGTCAAGAAGTGCCGCATTATCATGCCCATATTTTAGGCGGGCGCGTGATTGGCCCGATGGTTTCTTAAATTTAGTATTATCTATCGCCCGGCTGGGAATTGAACCACGTTATTGGTGAAGCCTGATGTTGCCGTAATGGGTGGTGCGGTATTCGCATTTTCAGTTGTTGCGATATTGATAAATTCCTCTGCGATCAACGTGTGTGAATGCGCCTGTATGTAGAGAATATCACATAGGCTTGCCGCCTTTGGATCCTTTGCGCGCAAGAAGCTGCAATTTAAATCTAATAGCTCGGCCATGTTTTCTAGATCTTCTGCTGTATGTACCAAAAGTTCAAAAACGTCCTCTGCATTGACCTCTTGCTGCTTTGCATTTTGCAGCCAAATTGGACCATATTCTTTAATGATGCGCTCTGCCTCTAGGCCCAAAACATCCATGCTTGGTGATGCGCTTTTGTAGATTGTTGAAATTTTGATAGCGCCCAAAGCGATGGCTAAAAGCGCGGAATCTGGTTGAAAATCACTGATGGCTTCGTGCAGGCCATATTTAACGTCGTCCGTCATGCTGTCTTTAGCGTCTAAAACATCTGATACAATTAATGGTACCTGAAGTGTGTTTGCCAATGTCGCTAGTTCAATATTATTAAGCATTTCATCTCACCCGTTTTTATTCGTTTTTATGTCTGCGCCGATCCCTTGTTTGTGCGCTGTTATCTTCCTTAGTAATGAGTAAAAGTGAATTAATCGTTAACATCGCTTTTCTTCTTTTATTTTTTTGTTTCTCGGATTTTTTACAATATTATTGTTTCTGTTTTGTTCTCATAGTAATGTTTGATGAATAAGAACGAAAATTGAGGGGTTTAATTATGGTCGCGCGCGTTAATACAGTTGCGTTTCAAGGCGTGGATGTTCGCCCCGTCGATGTGCAGGTGCAGATATCAAGTGGTTTGCCCGCCTTTACGATTGTCGGCCTGCCGGATAAGGCTGTGGCGGAAAGTAAGGAGCGCGTACGAGCCGCGTTACACGCGCTGGGTATGTCGCTACCGCCGAAGCGTTTAACGGTTAATTTGGCGCCTGCGGATGTGGCGAAGGAAGGCTCGCATTATGATTTACCTATTGCGCTGGGGCTTTTGGCGGCTATGGGGGTTATTCCAAAAGAAGAGCTTGAGCAATCTGTTGTGCTGGGCGAGCTTGGGCTGGATTCCTCAATACGCGCGGTTGCGGGCATTTTACCGGCGGCTGTTCATGCGGGCACGAATGATAATCGTTTGATTTGTCCGCAAAGTTGCGGCGGCGAAGCGGCGTGGGCGGGCGATATTGATATTCTGGCGCCGCGCGATTTGTTGCAATTGATCAACCACATTAAAGGTAGTCAGGTTATGGGCCGCCCGGAGGCGAAGATTAGCGATTCTTCGCCTGTTACGGGTCCTGATTTGGCGGATGTGAAGGGGCAGGAAATGGCCAAGCGCGCGCTGGAGATTACGGCGGCGGGCGGTCATAATTTATTGATGATTGGGCCGCCGGGCTCGGGTAAATCTATGCTGGCGAGCTGCTTGCCGGGTATTTTACCGCCGCTGACCCCGCGCGAAGCCTTGGAGGTTTCGATGGTGCATTCGTTGGCGGGTAGTTTGCCGGACGGCGGGTTGATAACCAAGCGTCCCTTTCGTGATCCGCATCATTCTGCCTCACAACCGGCCTTGATTGGCGGTGGTCACCGGGTTCGTCCGGGGGAGATTTCCTTGGCGCATAATGGCGTTTTGTTTTTAGATGAATTGCCGGAGTTTTCACGCGGTTCCTTGGAATCGATGCGTCAGCCCTTGGAAACAGGAACGGCGCTTATTGCGCGGGCCAACCATCATGTGCAATATCCCGCGCGGTTTCAGTTAATTGCGGCGATGAATCCGTGTCGGTGCGGCCATATGGGTGATGGGGCGCTGGAGTGTTCAAAAGCGCCGCGCTGCGGCAGTGATTATCAGTCAAAAATTTCAGGGCCAATGATGGATCGCATTGATATTCAGGTGGATGTGCCGCCGGTTTTGGTTTCAGATTTAGATGCACCGCGCGGAGAGTTGTCGGCGGATGTTGCTGCGCGCGTTTTGGCGGCGCGGAATGCCCAACAAGAGCGCTTTACGGCGCTGGGCGCGCCAGAAAATATGACGCTTAATGCGCACGCGGACAGCAAAATTTTAGAAGAAATCGCGGTTATGGACGCGGATGCGAAGGCGCTTTTGAATAAATCGATGGAGAGCGCAAAATTATCGGCGCGGGGCTATTATCGCATTTTACGCGTGGCGCGGACAATTGCCGATCTAAATAACGCCCCGAAAACGTTAAATAAAATGCATATTGCAGAGGCGCTAGGGTATCGCCGCGTTTTGGCTAATTAGCTATTAAAATCAGTGGTTTAATCTATTTGTGTGGCGATGCATCATAAATAATTATATCATTTATCTATATAAAGAAGCCTTTAGTAACAGTATATTAACCATAACAAGGGTAAACTTTTATATAGTTTAATAACAGTGGCGTGAGTAATGAGTCCCGAAGGATATAAAGCAGCGAGTACAGCAAGTGTAAACATCATGGATGTTTTTGCGCGCGCGTCCGGGCAGCAAACCAATGCCGCGACCATCAACGTCGATAAAACACCAATGTCCAAAGTGTCCGGTATTAATCACGTTGCTGATCTTCCGAAAGTTAATGCGGGTGATTTGAAGGTTAATACACAAAACGCGGCAGATATCTCTGGCAAACAGGCTACCGCTATGACGATGCGCGAGCAAGTTGCGGGCGCGGCGAGCAATTTTGCAAAAGATGTTCAGCAAGTGCAGGCAACTATGGATGTTGCGCTTAAAGAGGCTTCACAAACGCTTGGTATAGACCCCAAGCAGGCTACGGCAACGATGCATCCAACACCAGTTACAACGCATGCTGTTGCAGGGGCGGCTATGGGGCTGGCGATTGCACTACCGGGTGCGGATATGGCGCTTGGCTTGGCGCAGGCGATTAGCGATGTAAAAAATGAGCGCGGTAACCTTACGCCGACGCAAGAGGCGAAGCTGGCGGATGAGATGCAGGCTCTTCTTTCGCCAAAGCGCGATGAGCAAGGCAATGTCGTAGCGCCGCCCGCGGTTGATTCAGATTTTGATTTTGAAGTGATTAAGCCGGAGGAAATTAAAAATTTGTACAAGGCGCCGCAAGATCACCCAGAGGGTAAGCAAATTTGGGGTACGCTTAATTTGTTGGATGAAGAAATTATTCCACATTTAGAGCATGCTAAAGAACATGAGTTTGATAATACGGGTAACAAGTTACAGGTTGCGGCAGAGACAACGAATGTCGCGGCCATCACGTCTATTACAGGCGATCAAGCGACGGCTGAGACTATTGTCGCCACCACGGCTGATGAAGTTACGTTTCAATCTGGTTCTTTGCTGGATCTTAAGGGTGTGGTGCCTGAAGCAGAGGATGCTAAGACCCTATATGCGAAAGCGACGGAAACGCCGATCTTTAAATTGGATAATGAATTTGACCCGCAGGCGCTTGAGGCGAAGGCTACGATGTCTGTCGGCGTGGGCAGTGCCGCGTAGTTATTCATTGTGATTACTCGCTTTTTTTAAATTTTCTTGTCTGTAAAACGACCAATCCGCTATATTCTTACGTAGCGGCTTTTTTTCATTTAAATTCCACGCGTTAGGATTTTTTCATGCGCAATATCTTTCTTTTTTCGACGATTTTTCTTTTGGGCTCATTGTCTTTTGGGGCGGGCGCTGCGGCGCAATCTGCGCAGTCGCGTACATATTGTGAGCGGGCGGAAAATACGGCGGACGTTATGGCGTGCGTTAAGAAACGTCATGAAGAGGCGCAGAAGCGCTTGAATGTAATTTATGATCGTGTGCTGGAAAATGAAAGCAAGGTCGTAGAAATTATCGATAATGAGGCGCTGGCCGATAGCGAATCAGCTGTGCATGAAGAGCCCGCCCCCATACAGGGACAGCCGGATATGGTCCGGGGCGCTCAACAAAATTGGATTGCCTATCGTGATCAGGAATGTGACTGGGAGCGGAAATTGGAAGACACCGAATCGCTTAAACGCATTCGCCAGCTATCGTGCCTTACAGCCTTAACCGAGCAGCGCTCTGATGTTTTAAGCCTTTCTCTCGATCTTGAGGAAGAGGGCGCTTCGCGTTCAACGGAGCATAGCACCACGCCGCGCTGGATGAATGCATTGGCGGCGGATGATCAGTCGGTTTTTTGGAAATATAATGATTATCTGCGCGCGGATATTAATTGTGACGGCGTGGATGAGGAAATTATGAATGGGGTGAAAATTGAGCCGCGCGCTGGCGCAGATGAAGATGAAAGTTCAGAAAACTTTGCCCTGAATTCGGTGGTTGCCATTACGCAAAACTCTGCGACTGGGCGTCCTAAGGCGACTATGTTTTACTTTTCTGTTGCTGTTGAGGCGAGCGAAGAGGCCGTTTGTGATTCGGGTTTGAGGTTTTCTGTTGTTGATTATGAACCAGTGCCGGTGGCGGCTGTTGAAGGCGCGGCGCTTGCCGTCGAAGCGGAGGTCGCTTGTAAAAGCGCGCTTCAAATCAATGATGGTAAATGCGCGTCCAAGCTTATTCATTGGGATGGCGCGGCATATAATGTTTTGCCAGTGCCCGCGCCATAAAGGACTTCTTTTATGTTTAGTGTTTGTGTTTTTTGCGCATCTTCCCCCAAGGTTGATGCGCGTTATATAGATGCAGCGCATGAGGCTGGTATAATGATTGCCGAGCATGGTTGGCGTTTGGTTTATGGCGGCGGGCAGAATGGTTTAATGGGCGCGGCGGCCGATGGGGCGCTGGCGGCGGGCGGCGAAGTGACTGGCGTTATTCCGCAGTCTTTGGTTGAAAAAGAGGTCGCGCATGCGGGGCTAACCACATTATATAAAACTGACACGATGCATGAACGCCAAATGAAAATGACCGAGCTATCCGATGCATTTGTTGTTTTGCCGGGCGGCACGGGCACGCTTGCTGAATTGTTTGAGGTTATTACTTGGCGGCAATTGGGGCTGCATGAAAAGCCAATTATCTTGGTTAATATTGATGGTTATTGGGACTCTTTAATCGCGATGATGGACCATGCCACGCAAGAACAATTTCTTTATGGCGATTACCGCAAAACACTGAGAATTATTGAAGATTTAGGGGATTTATCAACAATTTTGAAAAAAACCCTCGCTTAGGTCGATTTTCATTGTGATTTGTTATAGGTATTTAAAACTATTTAGGTTTATCATTTATATGTGGTATTTACCTGCTTGATGCCTTTGCAAAGGTAAAATAAGCTTCTTATTAAATGAAACAGATTGAACACGTGCAATACTCAGATTCCGCAGAAAAAGCAAAAAAATATTCGGATGCCGCGCTTGAGCGTTTGCAGAAAGAAGAGCTTGCCCCTGTGCCGGATCTTTATGAGCTTTGGTATGTGTATTATTCTGGCGCAAATGCGGACGTTACGCGCGCCGTTGATATTTTAGAAGCCACCAACCAAAAAATGACGGTTGAGCGCTGTTTGGAAATACATCAGAGATTTTTAAATCAAGACAATCAAAACGAAGAAGTGCGCCTTGTTGGTGATAAAATTCATGACACCATCAGAGATGTTACGGGCGTTGTTGGTAATGTAAAAACGGCCGCGGCAGAATATAATACCAGCCTTTCAAAGGTTACTGACCAGCTTGGCGGGGATATGTCTGCATCTGAGATTGAGGTGGTTTTGCGCGATGTTGTGAGCAACACACAAAACATGATTGCGCAAAACGAAGCGTTGGAACAAAAGCTTTCCATGTCATCGCAAGCCATGGAAGAGCTGCAACAAGATTTAGAGGCCGCAAAAAAAGAAGCGCTTACAGACGGTTTAACGAATTTGGCCAATCGCAAGGCGTTTGATGCGGAGATGATGCGCATTGTTGAAGAGGTGCAGGAAAGTGGTGAAACGTTTTCCTTAGTTATGATGGATATTGATCACTTCAAGGCCTTTAATGATGATTACGGTCATCAAGTTGGCGATCAGGTTTTACGTCTTGTTGCTAAAACCTTGACTGACGGTGTTAAGGGTCGCGACGTTGCGGCGCGCTATGGCGGTGAAGAATTTGTTATTATTTTGCCGGAGACCAATATAGAAGCCGCGCTTAAGGTGGCGAATAATTTGCGCCAAGCGGTGGAGAGCAAAGAAATTGTAAATCGTAGTACAGGCAAAACTTTGGGCCGCATTACATTATCTGGCGGCGCGGCAGAATATTTTCCTAAA
>CAKZMN010000004.1 GCA_937128575.1 uncultured Alphaproteobacteria bacterium
GCCTGGATAGGCCGCCGCCAACATCTGACGCGCACGACCAGACCCAATTTTGGTGTATAGACGATTACGGATTGCCACATCTTCGGCAGAAGTAGACAGCGCCCAAAGCTCAATCGGGCCCAGAGTGTTATACAAATGCTGCTCATATCGGCCAGACGTCGTACCCAAAACCAATAGACATGGCGCGCCTGTTGATTTTGGTCCGGTCAATTTATGGCGAATAACATTACGCGCGGTTTCCGACAGGCCGAAACGATCCTGCACCTCATCAACCGCCTTATCTGAAATAGCCGTGCCCAAAACCCAAACACCAGTGGCCAAATCAACCATATCTTTACTGAAATCATCAAGAAGTTGGGATGTAAGAACAATCTGTACGCCCCTTTTCCGGCCCTCACGTACGTCACGAATAACCTGCGCACGTACGGCGTGTGATTTGCTGGTTCTGTGGAATTCATCGTAACAAAGGCGCTTAGGGCTCTCACCAACATCTTGAAGGCGCGCCTCGTGATATTCTTGGTACTTCTTGGGCACATGCTGCACGGCCTCTTTACCCATCCACCATGAACGCACAAGCGCATGACGCGCCAGCATGTACATAATGGAGGTCTGGCGATCTGCAGATTCGTCGCCCTGCGGCGCCACATCCATAAGATCCAGCGAACATATCTTGGCATCGGCAATATCAAACTGCGTAACCGAAGACAGGATAGGGAATTCACGGATGGCGGATGTGACCATGCGTTCAAACGCGCCAATTACGGTTTCTGCGCTGAAGCCAACGGAGGTTTCTTCAAGCAGCGAGCGAATTTGCGGACGGCGCGACGCCGTAATGGAATCGTTAAGCGTCGGCACGGCGTGGCGCTGCGCTAAGTTAGCCGTATGATATTGCTCCAGCTCGAACATTTTATCGACCACGTCCCACCAATAGGGATCAGAGGGCAAATGTACGTTGAACTTCTGCAGCGCTTCATCAACATCGGACTCAAGGCGCGGTAAATAGGGGCGCGCCTCCGCATTGGCGGATTTATCATCGCGCCAGCGGAACATCTCATCAACCACCAAGCCACAAAGCTGCTGCATACCATCATAGGGCTTGTCATAGCCCGGAGGCGTACAAAGCAGGGTCAAAAGCTCAACCAAAAAGCTGCGCTCATCCGGCAATGGATACCGGCAACCCATCTGCGTATCAAACGGGTTAATCGCATATTGATGCGACATTTGAAGGCGGTAATAGGCCGCCTCATGCTGGCGATTAAGCGGCAGGGCCTCGCGAATAAGAGAGATTAATCCAGAAGAGGACGGGCCAATATCAACAACCGCAACATACGGTAATTTATTAAGGCCCGGCGACATACAGGTCGCCAAATTAAGCGTGTTAAGCAATACCGACTTACCGGCGCCCGGTTGCGCAAAAATCAAATCAAACCATGTGGTAGTCAGGTTCGATCCAGTTTGATATGGCCATGCCTTACCATCGGGCGTACGGAACAGCATCGCGCCATTTTCAAATGGGCTAGAGGGGCGCTGCCACGGTAAGAGTTTGAATATTTCGGTCAATGGCGCAATCGCTGTAACGCCCGTACCCGCGCAGTGAATGCCCATCGCGGACGACATAACACAGTCCAGCGGATCACCGGAAAATTCGCTAACTTGGCTGTAACCCCAACTTTCAATCGCCTGTAACAAAACAGATAGGCGGTCTAAAATTTGGCTTTTTTCTTCAATCTTTGCCCATGTGGCAAAAGAGCATCTGAAGCGTACAACAGGCTCGTTACGCGCCATCGCGGCAAGACCCTCAAGCGAGTACTTGATTTGTTTGTTGCTCGCATTTGTCGGGCCCATAATCGTGGCCAAAAATGTACGCAGCTGCGTCGCGTAAATACCACCGCCTTCAATTAAAAAGGAAATCCTAAATGGAATATCTGCTTCAACCAAACGGTTTAGCAGTGATGGAAACGCGGTGGCGTCCATGGGGCCTAATGTCATATCGGCGCCCGCCCACAATAAATCACCAATACGCACAACAGATCGATTTAAAACTTTGGCATCGGCGCCCGCAATTTGATTAGGCAGGTTGGGCCACAAAATATCCGACATGTCGACCTTGCTGGTCGGCGCGCGCGGTGGTATCGGATCGCCGGGCAGGCAGGCGCGCCATTTGTCATTTGCACGATCCGGGAACAGCTCGGCGCGAACATGGTTTAACGCCTCATGCGTATTAAGCAAATTGCCGCGAATCCCAAGCTCGTCCAGGGAAGAGATGATGGCCGATATAAAGCTTCTATGCTGTGTTTTAAGCGGCTCTAGTCCCGCATGTGGGTACTGGGCTTCACCAGAGGGCAGCCAGTTTTTCGCTGTCTCCTTGCCTTCTTTTGCTGCTCTTTTAAATTCACTGGGGCTAAGAACGCTTGGCCGCGTCCATAATACGAAATAGGCAGATTCGTGAGTGATAAAGCGCTCTAGGTGGCGCACGCGTTCGGAAAACAAATCATCGAGATCTAGCTTAATGTTTTTCGCGGTGGTTCTGCTGGGTTGAATTAAAGATTCAAGCTGTTTACGGACGCGGTTTGGATCACGCGCAAAATAAACCTGAAGCGCATGTCCCTGACGGTCAAATCGCGCGCCAATTTTAATCGTCGCCGATTCAACGATGTGGTTATATTCTTCTTCGCCAACAATTTGGCGACTACCTTCAATTTTAACGTAAGAAACTAAGGATCCGTCACTAGCGACAATAGTCGTCGGCCCATCCGCTGTTTCCAGCTGAATAAAAGAAGACACTGATTGCTTCAGTGCTTTTTGAAATGGAGCTAAAACTTTACCTAAAAAACCCATGAAAATCTTTTTTGTTATTCACTACTGCGCAGCCCGCATTAAAGCGTGCCTTTTAATATAGCCGACTACAGCGGGCGGGCATAGAGAGCTTTCACAAAAAATGATCAATTTTTGAATATAAAGTTACGAATTTAGGCTGCGCGCGCAATGTCGCTATAGATAGAAATCCATTGCGTGGGTACCTTGCCGCCAAATGGGCCATCTTTAGAGCGCCAGTAAGCAAGGATTTGCGGGAATTGATTGAATTCTAAATCCGCCTCTTTGATTATTCTGCGGTCTAGCGGAAATAGGCGAACGCCAGATAATTTAGCGTCTCTGCGGGCATAATGACCGGCGCCCAGATAATCTTGCATAACCGTGGACAAAATATAGGGATCATCGGTGCTAATTCTCTTCTTCACTTCTTCACGCCGCGCCATAATCGCGTCCAGCGCCTTGCGCGCGGCCTCGGCCACGGGCCCTTGAGAAATACGCGCAACATATATCGCGCGCGCAATGTGGTGAAGGCGTGCCTGCTCAATTTCAGGCAGCCACAATAAAACACCAGAGCGCATTTCGCTGATGCTCTCTAGGCTAAAGCACTGGTGACAAAAAATGCATGTGGTTGCGAGATTGTCCTCGCTCTTATTCTTTTTGTTGTGATCAATGAAATGAAGCTCTTGATACTTCTGCGACTTAAAAGCGCAGCACCGACAGGTGTAGTTATCACGCTCAAATATCTTATTTTTTAGATCCTGAAGCGCTTTTTTAGCGTCAGAAGGCGAAGAACCGGCCAAATTGCTTGGGCCGGTTTTCTTCTTTGTGGCTTTGCCCGCCCCCTTTTTCGGTGAGGGGCGAGCAATGCCTAATGTAATTGGAATTAAATCCATCTATTGGAAAGCCAACTCTTAGTTAACGTTGAAGTTCACTTTGTTCAATAGAGCTGCATCTACGCCAGCGCCCTGTGAACCAACAGTTTCGAACATCGCTTCGAACAAGATTGGTAGAGCGAATAGACCGCCACCAGCTGCTAAACGAATAGCGCCATCTTTCAATGGTGTCTGTGTTGGGTTCTCAACGTGATCTTTGATCTTCATGATGCCTAGTACACCAAGTAGGATACCGAACATATAGGATAGACCAGTCAATAGACCTGGAAGATCTTGGATAGATGTGTTGATGTTTTTAGCAATCGTGCTGAATGTGTTACCAGCGAAGGCCTCTTCTGAAGAAAGCATGCCTACAGTAAAGATTGCACCAAGTTTGTAATATGTGTTTTTCATAGTTTTTCTCCTCTACGAAAGTTAGTTGCTCACTAAAAAAATGGATCCGCGTAGCAAAGGTAATTTTACACCTAAGTTAACGTGAACCCAATACCATAATTTGTTATCCCAAGTGTCGATTGAACAACTTGCAATAACGGTCCTAAGTTCACGGCTAAAGAACCCCCTACCATGTGGGTCACTCCAGCCATGAGCGAAGCTTGTCCGTTGCCTTCGGCAACATTCCGTACAATGAATATCCCGCGGACGAAACTAATCAATCCGATGATAATCATGAATTTTAAAATAGCGCTAATTACTGTATGCGCATGACCTTGCTCTGCTGGCGTCATGCCGTCTACATACGTTAATTTCGCAAATGTTAGGTTAAGCGGGTTTGTAAAGAATGATCCCGTGAAGGCGCTGATGAATTCGTTGAATGAAATCAGTGCGCCGCCAGCAACAAATGTCATGAATGTGCCCACGCCGCCTGGGCCTCTGGCGCCGTCTTGCGCGCTTTTAACGAGGCGTGAAATACCAATCATGATAAAGACCATGCCAGCAACAAAGGTGAAGAAGTTAAGAACGCTGTGCACAGGACCAATAATGTCTGACATCATACAAGACAGCATGACATCAAGACCAGGGTCAGCTGCGGTACAAACGGCCGTTTCGTTATAGCGACCGGTAAAGCCAATCGCTGCGTTTACCGCGCTTACAACATTCAAAGATGCTGGTGTTACTGTTGCGCGAATAGCTTCAACGGTAACGGGCAGGGCGAAAAATGCGCCGCCTGCAATAAATCTGGAGAACCCTTCCCAAACCTGAGTTTGCTGCGGGTTTAAAACATGATCACGAATTTTCAAAATGCCCCATACACCCATGATAATACCAAAGATATATGACATCGCGCTAAGGAAGGCCGGCGCTGCGCCAGAGTGAATAACGAACTGACATATAATGCCGCCAACCGTGCCGCTGGTTGGATTACAACCACCGCCATAGGCGGAGAAGAACCAACCGCCAGTGCCAAGAATAGATTGAATTTGCCCCCAAAATCCAATGCCCGCATCGCCATCGATCAGCGTCATCATCGCATTAAATATAGCCGGTAGAGCGAATAGCGCGCCACCAACAAGTATGCGCGTTACACCTTCGCGCATCGGCGTTTGATCAGGGTTTTCAACCTGATCTTTAATTAACGCAATTAAAGGCGAAACCACAATGGCT
>CAKZMN010000005.1 GCA_937128575.1 uncultured Alphaproteobacteria bacterium
TTTTGATCGCGCGCAGGCCACTTTGACTGTCTGCAGGACAAGATGTTTGCAAGGCTTGGCTGAAGAATTCAAATGGGTGTACGTCTCGACCGCGTCTTATGATGTTTTTTAAATATTTTATAACATCTTGGTGTTTTGATTGCTTTAAGCTGTCCCACAATGTGCCCTCGCGTCCGTAGGACAGCTTAAATAAATCATCTTCATTCATATTGATTAAAGGAGATTTTAGTAAGCATGCGAGTGTTAAGTCATCATCAGGCAAAAGCGCAAACTCAGCAAGCGCGAGCATGTCTTGAATGACAATTTGATCATTTAACACCATACGGTCACTGCCGCTGACGGGGATGTTTCGTGCCTTTAGCGCGCGGGTGATGGTATGGACGAGCGCGCTGCGTGTGCGCATTAATATCATTATATCGCCGGGCGCTATTGCGCGTCCTTGTGCGGGCAAAATCTCTTTGTCTTTGATCCAGCTTTCTATCGTGTCTGCCAAATGCTCGGCTAGCTTTGCTTGTCCAGAAGGATTTTCAGTTATGGTGATGGGTGGTTCCCATAAATTAATATCCGGCGAGGGCTCATTTTCAAATAATGGCCATAGTTCTACCGAGCCTGCTTGCCCAATGCGGAAGGATTGGTGATTTATATCATCTATCGATAGACCTTTGCGTAAATCTGGATCGTTAAATACTGAATCTACAGCTTGCAGTACGCTTTTGGTGGAGCGGAATGAGATGCCCATTTGCACCGATTCCCACAACTGATTGGCATCGTTTATTTTCTTTTTGAAATCATTTTGCATGCGGGCAAATTCTTCGGGGGAGGCGCGTTGAAAGCTGTAAATTGACTGTTTTTCATCGCCCACGACAAATACTGTACGTGCGGCTTCACTTGACCCAGAGCCGGCAAAAAACTCACTACATAGCGCCTCGATAATGCTCCATTGATCTGGGTTAGTATCTTGGGCTTCATCGACCAAGATATGCTCTAGGCCCTGATCCATTTTATACAAAACCCAGCTAGCCGCGTTTACTTTGTTTTTGCCCTCACCATTTATTAGGGCGCTTGTTTTTAAGATTAAGTCATCAAAGTCGAGCGCAGCATCTTGTTTCTTTAATGTCTCATATTCTTGCAAAATTTGTTCGCCCAGTAGTAGCAAGTCACGTGTGAATGTCGCGCAGCGTAGAGACTTAAGCTGTTCCGATATATCCAGCAAGCGTAGAGCTTCGCTTTGAAGGGTGTCCAAGGTTTCAGGGTTTTTCTTCTGTACGCCTTGCGTCGCTAGACGCTTTTTTACGGTTTTGTCTTTGGTTAAGAACGCGGCGCTGTAATGGTCTAAATACTTTATGCGGTCATTTATAGATGCATCGAGCCATAATCCAATTTTGTTTGCGCTATCTTGATCGG
Organism: uncultured Alphaproteobacteria bacterium; assembly: GCA_937128575.1. GTDB lineage: Bacteria > Pseudomonadota > Alphaproteobacteria > Micavibrionales > Micavibrionaceae > JAGRKE01. The sequence continues at coordinate 1,405 of CAKZMN010000005.1, forward strand.
TTTTTTTGTCTGATTGGCTAAGCGCCGTACATGCCTCTTTCAATTTTTTTAATTCAAAATTTTCATCGCCACATGCGGCGCGCATTACATCATTAACATCAAGGCCGGGTTTAATTTCTAGATGCGTACACAGGGCGGTATATATCCCGTTTATATCAAAATTTCGTTTTATCAGAGATTTGAACTGCCTGCGCTCGCTGATGATGTCTTTAATGAGGGCGGTGAATTGGTCTTCATTTACTGTGCTGGCGATATTTATAAAGGCTTTGTACGTTGGCGATGTTTTATCGCTTTGTATGTTTTGTAAAATCGTGCGGTGCGCTATTTGCAGCATTTGAGCAGATTGATGTTCTTCCAATACCGAAAAATAAGGCGGAAGGCCGGCTTCTAAGGGGAAGCGTCCTAAAACAGATTGGCAGAAGGCGTGAATGGTCATTATTTTCAAGCCACCTGGCGTATCTATGACGTCTGCAAATAGCTTCCGCGCCTCTAAAACATCCAAACCGGTTGGTATTTTATTGAGCAAGTTTTTTAAGTCTCTCTCTAAATCTTCTTCCGGCATAATTGCCCATAGAGCAAGGCGTTCAGAGATTCTCAGCGCCATTTCGCTTGCGCCAGCCTTGGTGAATGTAATACCTAAAATTTTATGCGGCCGCGTGCCCGGCGCGCCATTTGAGCGGGGCAGTAATAAACGCAAAACGCGATCTGTTAGGACTTTGGTTTTTCCTGTACCTGCAGATGCGCTCACCCAAACGGAGGCTTCCGGGTTTGCCGCCCGTCTTTGTGATACGTTTGGATCTAACTCACGTATAGGCGATATGTTTTGTTTTGTGGCGGTTTCTTGTGACATCTACGCCGCCTTTCCTGATGTTTCAGATTCTTCTAGAATGGCCCATTCTTTTATACGAGCAAGGTGTTCATAATCATTGAAGCGCGGTGCGATGCCGTCACGCGGCAGGCTGTAATATGGGGTGCTAGGATCACTGAAGGTGTTGATCATTTCAATCAGGCCGGCTTGCGTGTTTTCGATTAAATTTTCTATGTCTTTGCGCTCGGCGATTACTTTCCCGGGCTGTGCTTCTTTTCCGGTTAGTGTCCAATATTCTAGAGCTTCTATCTCTTGTGTATTGATCGTCGCAAAGCCGCTTTGTTTTAAAATGAGGGCTTCGATAGGTAGCTGCGGTGCGTCTCCGGTATGCATTGATTTTACGCTATAACTGCCGCCGGATTTATAATCGATAATGATGGCGCCTTGTAGGCCTTTATCAATGCGGTCCGCGCGCGCCGTGATTTTCACGCCTTGAATAGTCATTGTGCCTTCTATCTCAGTTTTCAAGGGGCGTTCGGCGGGTCTGCGCGCATGCTCGTGGTTGGCAAACCAAGCGCTTAACCGCTCAAACCTAGGCCACCAGAAGTTCCATATCTCCGGTGCTTCGTTTTGAGTTTCTAATGTTTCTTTTGCCAAATTCATCAAGATATCTTCTGCGTCATGCGGCATATCATTAGGGTGCGCCGTGATGAACTGATGAAGAATTTCATGCAATATATTTCCGCGCGTAGCGGCTTCTGTTTTTTCTTCTAATGGCTTTAGGAGCTTTAGCTTTAAAACGTAGCGTGCATATATGCCGTAGGGGTCCTTTAGCCATGTTTCAATTTGGGTGGCTGAAATTCGGCGCGGGCGAGCATGTTTTGGCGGTCTTGGCTCAGGGCGTTTGCAGGGTGAGAATTTTGCGCTTATATCCAGTGTTTTTGCCCAGTGGGCCGCCGGTGCATTAGTAAGGGTTTCTTTCTTTAATCCGGCCGCATTTAAAACGGTGCCTAATCTCTGTAGCCATCGCGCCGGAATTGTGGGGGCTCCTGCGCTACGTTTTGCGCGGGTGATAATGCAGCGCGGCGCGCAAAACCCTTGCACAAAGTCATGCGCGGCTAGTCCAACGCTCCGTTCATAAACGGGTAAGCCAAATTCCTTGCGCATTGGTCGCGAAAGCCATGGATCGTGGCCAGGTTCTGGTGGCCAACTTCCTTCGTTCAATCCACTCATGATAACAACATCAGCATCAATTAATCGCGCTTCTAGCTGGCCTAAAATCATTAATCTGGGGTGAGTGCCGTATTTTGGGCGTACGGTAATGCTGCCTATGATTTGTTCTATGGTTTCGGCGTATGTACGTATGTTCATTTGCGGCATATTTTCGGCCTGCGCGATCATTTCACTTAATCTTGCCGAAAGGGCTTCGCCGTCTTCGTCTTTCCAAACTTTTTGCGCGCCGCCGCCAAGGGTCTCTATGGTTTTAATATGGGCAGTAAGGAGGTCTATGAAGTTATGAGTGCCTTCTCTGAGGCTTAATATGGGGCTTAGAGCTTTTTCTGTTGTTTGTAAAAATGCGACTATATCGTCGATATCTTCTGTTTGTGTTTCTTGCTTTATATGTTCATACAGCGCGCCAAACCCACCTTT
>CAKZMN010000006.1 GCA_937128575.1 uncultured Alphaproteobacteria bacterium
CCCGCACGCTCAGAGGCGCGAAATGCCTGCTCGAAATGCAGCTGCTGCCGAATATCCGTCTCATACACCATATGCGTGAGTTTCGGATACGTACGCACACGATCATAAATTGTCGCAATATCGGTCGTCCCGTACGTCGCCGCACCATCGGATTTCGTATACATCAGCGGCGGCATTTCCTTTTTGTCGCCCTCTTCCTCAACCTCAACAACAACTGCGCCTTCGCTTTCAATCGCCGCGCCCTTCGACTTCAAATTTTCAACCATAGGGGCAATCAAATCATGCACGCTGGCCTCGCCCTCCCACAAATCAAAATGAACACCCAAAGCGTCAAAATTTTTCTTCATGCCATCGATAGACACATCAATAAATTGCTGCCAAGCGCCGCGATAGGCCTCATCACCATCCTGTAATTTACGGGTGGCTTCGCGCGCGAGGGCCATGCGCTCTGCGTTTTCTTTACACGCCGCAGACGCGGTTGGATAAACCTCTTCCAGATCATCCATGCTTAGGGGCTGACCTAATGTACCGCGCTCTTCAAGCTCAGAGAGGATCATGCCCATCTGCGTGCCCCAATCCCCCATGTGAACATCACCAAGGGCGTTGTAACCCGCAAAGCTATAAATGCGGCGCAAAGTGTCGCCAATAATAGAGCTACGCAAATGACCAACATGCATCGGCTTGGCGATATTCGGCCCGCCATAATCCAAAACAACGGTTTCTGCTTTTGCTAATTTACGAGCGCCAAATCTTTTATCGCTATCTATATTAAGCAAATGAGCAACCAAAAATTCATCCGTGACATTTAAATTAATAAAACCCGGCCCGGCAATTTCAATGCTAGAGAAATCAGCATTCTTAGATAATTCATCAACCACGGCTTGCGCAATTTCACGCGGGTTTTTCTTGGCAACCTTCGCCGCCGCCATCGCGCCATTACATTGGAACTGCGCCAAATCAGGGCGATCCGACACACGTACAGCGCCCAGTTCAGACGGTAAATCAAGCGCCGCAAACGCCCCGCCAACAATATCCGTTAATTTTTGTGCTAATGAAGTCATGACAGTGTTTTTAAACCAATAGCCTCAAAGAGTACATCTCATTTTAAAATGGCAGACTTAAAAAAACTTAACCATCAGGCGATCATCATAATATGTATCGCCGATTTTTAGAGATTTTATTTCTAGGCCATATTCTTCAAAACCCAAAGCGCGATAAAGCTTTGAGGCGCTTCTGTTTTTGGCATTGACCTTGAGCAAAGCCTTTTCACAAACTTTTTCAGCTTCATCAAGAATGACATCAAAAAGTTTGCGCGCAAAGCCGCGTCCACGATATTCAGGACGAATGTAAAAGCCCCATATCTTTGCCGAATGCTCACGCTTCCCTTGCGGGGTTACAACATAATATCCAACAATTCCCAAAAGCTTGTCGGACTTAAAACACCCCATCACAA
>CAKZMN010000007.1 GCA_937128575.1 uncultured Alphaproteobacteria bacterium
CTGTATTCCTTTGGCTACATGGCGCATGACGAGAACTTCAAAGAGGGCGAGCACTACAAGGCCCGCTTCTTTGCCTATCTCTCGTTCTTTACCTTTGCGATGCTGATGCTGGTCACATCTGACAACCTTGTGCAGATGTTCTTTGGCTGGGAAGGCGTGGGCGTTGCCTCATACCTCTTGATCGGCTTTTACTATAAGAAGCCATCCGCGAATATCGCGGCGATGAAAGCCTTTGTTGTGAACCGCGTTGGTGACTTTGGTTTGGCGCTTGGTCTTATGGCGACGTTTGTTGTTTTTGGCTCCGTTGAGTTTTCAACGATTTTTGAAAAAGCGCCAGAGCTTGCGGATGCGACATTTAATTTCTTTAGCTATGATTTACATGCGATGACGGTTATTGGGTTGCTCCTGTTTATTGGTGCAATGGGTAAGTCAGCGCAACTTGGCTTACACACATGGCTTCCCGATGCGATGGAAGGGCCAACGCCCGTTTCCGCGCTTATTCATGCGGCGACTATGGTGACGGCGGGTGTGTTCTTGGTTGCGCGTTTCTCGCCACTTTACGAATATGCGCCGATTGCGCTTATGGTTGTGGCGGTTGTTGGTGCGCTGACTGCGTTTGTGGCGGCGACGATTGGTATGACGCAATTTGATATTAAGCGCGTGATTGCCTATTCCACAATGAGCCAGCTTGGCTATATGTTCTTTGCGCTTGGCGTTTCGGCCTACAGCGCGGCGATGTTCCATTTGATGACGCATGCGTTCTTTAAGGCGCTTTTGTTCCTTGGCGCGGGCTCGGTTATTCACGCGATGAGTAATGAACAAGATATGCGCAAGATGGGCGGGATATATAAGAAAATTCCAATCACTTATGCGCTTATGTGGATTGGGTCTTTGGCGCTTGCCGGTATGCCATTCTTCGCCGGATATTATTCCAAGGATATGATTTTAGAAGCGGCATGGGCCGATCACACATGGTTCGGTAATTTCGCATTCTGGGCGGGTATTGCCGCCGCGCTTATGACGGCGTTTTATTCATGGAGGCTGATCTTTATGACGTTCCATGGTAAGCCGCGCGCATCGAAGAAAGTTATGGATCACATTCATGAATCGCCGGGCGTTATGCTGGGGCCGTTATTTGTTTTGGCCACGGGCGCTGTGCTTGCGGGGTTTGTGTTCTATGAAGGTTTTGTTGGGCATCACCAAATTTGGCATGATGCGATTAAGGTTTTGACGGAGAATGATACGGTTACCGCCGCACACCATGCGCCGTTCTGGGTTAAGAAGCTGCCTATTCTTATTGGTTTGATCGGTATTGGTTTTGCTTATATCTGTTATTTGGCGTTCCCTAAATTACCAGGCGTGTTTACTAAGATATTCTCGCCTATTCATAAGTTGTTATTCAATAAGTGGTTCTTTGACGAGTTTTATAGCGCGCTATTCGTGCGCTCTTCTTTTGGGCTTGGTCGCTTGTTTTCTTCTACGGATAAAAATGTGGTTGATCGTTTTGGGCCGGATGGCGCGGCGGGGGCTTCGCAAAAAATTGCCGGACTGCTTAGTCGTTTCCAGAGCGGGTATGTATTCCAATATGCGCTTGTCATGATGATTGCCGTTATTGGTTTGATCTCTTGGTTTGTGTTCAAATCTGGCCAAGGTTTTTAGGGAAGGGATCGCGATGTTTGATTTTCCATTATTATCGATCATGACATTTCTGCCGCTTGCGGGGGTTGTGTTAATTCTTGCCATTCGCGGCGATGAAAAAATTGTGGCGCAGAACGCTAAATATATGGCGCTTTACACGTCGTTATTTACCTTCGCGTTTTCATTGTTCATGTATTTGAAGTTTGATGCGTCCTCGGCGGAGTTTCAATTTACTGAAACCTATGAGTGGTTGAATGTTATTGGTCTGAATTACCACATGGGCGTGGACGGCATTTCGGTGCTGTTTGTCATGCTGACCACCTTCATGATGCCGCTGGTGATCCTAGCCAGCTGGAATGTCTCCAGCCGCGTCAAAGAATACATGATCGCCTTCCTGCTGCTGGAAACGCTGATGCTGGGCGTGTTCATGGCGCTGGATCTAGTGCTCTTCTACCTCTTCTTCGAAGCAGGTCTGATCCCGATGTTCCTGATCATCGGCATCTGGGGCGGGGCGAACCG
>CAKZMN010000008.1 GCA_937128575.1 uncultured Alphaproteobacteria bacterium
ACATTTTCAACAATGCAGCATCTATAAATGACGCTATAGACCGTATGCGCGAGAAAGGAAACGTCGCCTTCTTCAACGCGCAAAAGGGGGTTTTGAAAGAAAAATTCAAACAAACCACATTCGCTGCTCAACCTTGGCAACACGAAATCATGCACTTGACCGGGCATTTTTCACACACACCCTACGGTGAACAATTTGCCGTCCTCGCACAAAGAAATTTTGAGCAATGGGAAGAGCCCATCAACCGCACACTAAACAGCGCACGAATGCTGGAGAGAAACGCGCCTCACTTCAATTCAAACGGATTGTCGTACAACACGAGCGAAAGCTTTTATCAAGACCCAACCATGGCAGAAAAACGTCAAATCAAGGACTGGCAAGCCATATATGCATGCGCCGTCGGCTTTTGGCTCAGCTTCAAAATCAAAGAGCATATGAAACACTTCGAAAACAACAAAACGGACGCGCACCCACAAAACGGGCAAGAAATCGCGCGCCTTCTACAACAAAAAAGCTTAAACAACACGCAAAGCATGGCCTTCACGCTGCATGTGGAAGAGGCTCTGGATCACTTACCAGCCTCCCTGCTCCAACTCTCCAAAGCCGAAAACAGAGCCCTGCTCTACATCGCGCGAGGCGGCCTAAGGGAATATGCACGCAGAGAAACCCTGAGCGATCTCCCCGAAGAGTTTGCGCCATTTAAATCGCGTGTAAACCTAACAATGGAAAAACTATATGGGCTGATATACAACAATATCTACGCCACCCGCGCAGAACAATTTGCACACTTCACCAAAACGCAAAATACAAACCTGCAACATCACATGACCTAATACAAAAAGCCCCGCTTCATAAACGGGGCTTTCTCTAAATTCAGTTTTTTGCGCTTAAAAAGTTTAAGCAGCCATCGCCTCAACAACGGCCTTACCAAGACCGGCTGGGCTTTCGGATACGGCGAAGCCTGCGCTGCGCATCGCGTCCATCTTCGCTGGCGCTGTATCGTCACTACCGGAGATCAATGCACCCGCATGGCCCATACGCTTACCTGGAGGAGCCGTGGCACCTGCAATAAAGCCAGCGATTGGCTTCTTCGTCTTAAGACCTTTATAGAATTCAGCCGCTTCGATCTCTGCCGTGCCGCCAATTTCACCAATCATCAAGATCGCTTCTGTTTCTTCATCATCCATGAACATTTCGATGCAATCGATGAAGTTTGTGCCGTTTACCGGATCACCACCGATACCGATACATGTTGACTGACCAAGACCAACTGCGCCTGTTTGTGCAACCGCTTCGTATGTCAGCGTACCAGAGCGAGACACAATGCCCACTTTACCGCGCTTGTGAATGTGACCGGGCATAATGCCAATCTTACATTCATCCGGCGTGATAATGCCCGGGCAGTTTGGCCCAATAAGACGTGTCTTTGAATTCTTAAGCGCCGCCTTCACCTTCACCATATCCAAAACAGGGATACCTTCGGTGATACAAATCGCTAGCTCAATCTCAGCGTCAATTGCTTCCATGATGGCCGCGGCCGCATATGGCGGGGGCACATAAATAACAGAGGCATTACACTCGGTCGCTTCTTTGGCTTCGGCTACTGTGTTGTAAACCGGAAGACCCAAATGCTCCATGCCGCCCTTTTTCGGGGTAACGCCGCCAACCATGTTGGTGCCGTAGGCAATCGCCTGCTCTGAATGAAATGTACCTTGAGAGCCCGTGAAGCCCTGACAAATTAATTTTGTATCTTTGTTAACTAAAACTGACATGAAAACCCTTTCGTGGAATCTTGTACCCTAACTTTGTATAAGCCTCGCGGCGTAAAATCAACGGCAGAATCGTAACTAATTGCAACTATCTGCAAGCTATATACGGATATAAATATTATATGTGTATTTCAGGCGAAAAAGCCCTAGCCAGAGTGATCAAATGATGGTGCGCTAGCAAGCTCCATAGTCGGTGATTGATCCTCAACATATTGCTCAATGCCCTGCCGAATGCCGGAAGCAATGTTATAAGGCTTTTCCTTCATGGTCTCCAAGCGCTCTTGCCCGGGCTTGTTATTGATGAAATCAAGCTCCACCAAAATTGCCGCGTCAGATCCGTAATCATGCTTGGAAAATGTCCTAAACATACCAAGGCTCTGCTCCTTTACGCCGCGAAACA
>CAKZMN010000009.1 GCA_937128575.1 uncultured Alphaproteobacteria bacterium
TGATGCATACGGACTAGAAGAGTAGCGCGAAACAGGCTCCCCTTCGCCTATTATGGGACAAGCTGCAATGAAAGAAGAGCCAAGCGTAAGCAGGGACGAGCTCTATAGCACCGATATGGGGGTGGGCGAAGTGCTGCGTCGTACGCGCATGCACTACGGTCAATCCATTCAAGATATTGAGCGCGCTTTGCGTATTAAAGCCTCACAAATCGAAGCCATCGAAACCGGTGACATCGAAAATTTACCCGGGCGCGTCTATGCGATTGGCTTTGTGCGCTCCTATTCCGAATATCTCAGTCTCGATGGCGATAAAATGGTGAAGCTGTTTAAAAAACAGTCCGGCACCAAGGCCGTTGACCCAACGCTAGATTTTCCCGTCGCCGCATCAGATAGCAAAATCCCACCGCTTTGGCTTGTGGGTTTGTCACTTTTGGCAACTGTCCTAATAATGGCGCTTTGGCTAGGAACGCAAAGCCGTGACCGTGCAAACGTCACCGAAATCCCGCCCGTTCCAGAAGAATTAAAAACGGGCTTCTCTAGCCCCGATATAAATGAAGATGAATTTCTAGGGATGGATCAATCCATCAGTGGTGAAATAACGCAAGGGCCGCAAAGTGTACCTGGCGCATCTAGCGCGGGCGTAACAGATGTCAGCGCTATCGCAAAGGCGCAAGCCCCAGAGGCTGTTGAAACGCCTGCCGTGCCTGCTCCGCGCGGTATATTGCTCAATATTTTGACAAACAGTTGGGTTGAAATTAAGGACGAAACTGGAAAGCCTTTGGTTTCTCGCGTTTTAAAGGCGGGTGATCAATATATCGTGCCTGATCGCGCTGAATTATTCATGTCACTGGGCAATGCAGGCGGCGTACAAATTCAAATTGATGGACAGGCTCTGCGCCCTCTGGGTGAGGCGGGGCAGGTACGCCGTAACATCTCGTTAGACGCAGATAGCCTTAAGTCACAATATTCCATCACCTCAGATCCAAAAACCATTGAAAATATTATCGAATAGGGCCATGGTCTTGTTCGTTGAACGTGCGCCTTGCGGCGAAAGGGTTATGCTGACACATGTCTATGATTGAGAAGCTATCAAAAATTAAAGGCCGCCATGAGGAGCTTGCATCTCTTATGGGGCAAGGCGACCTGAGCGGTGAAGAATTTACATCCATGTCCATGGAATATGCGGAGCTAACGCCTATCGTCGAGGCTATAGACGAATTTAATGCTGCTACCGAAGAAAAAGCTGACCTTCAGGAGCTTCTCAACGACCCTGAAATGAAATCTATAGCCGAAGAAGAGCTGCGCGCAATCGATAAGCGTATGCCAGAGCTAGAACAGCAAATTCGTATGGCTCTTATCCCGAAAGACGAAGCTGACAGCAAAAACGCTATTTTAGAAATCAGAGCAGGCACAGGCGGCGACGAGGCCGCGTTATTCGCCGCTGACTTGTTCAATATGTACAAGGCCTATGCCTCTATCCAAGGTTGGAAACTAGAAGTCATGGAGGCCCGCACAAGCGATGTTGGTGGCTA
>CAKZMN010000010.1 GCA_937128575.1 uncultured Alphaproteobacteria bacterium
GATTGGCCGTACGTGGCAATGTGGCACGTTGCAGCTAGACTTTAATCTGCCCGAACGCCTTGATGCGAGCTTTATTGGGCAAGATGGCGAGAAACATCGCCCTGTTATGCTTCACCGCGCTATTTTAGGCTCTCTGGAGCGCTTTATCGGTGTGATGATTGAAAGTTATGCCGGAAAGCTTCCCTTGTGGCTCACGCCTACGCAGGTGGTCGTGGCGCCGATCGTGTCTGAATTTGATGGCTATGCGCAGGAAATTTGTGATGCGCTTAAGGCTGCTGGGCTTCGCGCTGAAGTTGATCTTCGTAATGAGAAAATTAATTATAAGGTGCGCGAGCATTCTGTGGCTAAGGTTCCGGCGATTTTTGTTGTTGGTGCGCGCGAGGCGGAGAATAAAACCGTGGCGATTCGCCGTTTGGGCAGCAAAGATCAAAATATTGTGTCTTATGAGCAAGCTATCGCTGATTTAAAAGTCGAAGCGGCCGCTCCCTTTTAATGTCTAATCTCAAGAAATATATACCACCCGTATTGTGGGTTGTTGCCTTTCAGGTGATTTCTTCACTGATTGGTCTTATTACGCGCTCTAATATTGATAGTTGGTATGTGGGGCTCGAGAAATCATCTCTTACGCCGCCCAATATCGCTTTTCCAATTGTTTGGACTTCGCTTTATGTTCTGATTGCTCTGGCGGGGTGGAAAATATTCTTTGTACGCCGCCAAGAAAGCGCTAGGCCGGCTTTATTGTTTTTTGTGATTTATGCCGTTCTTAATTGGGGGTGGAGCCTAGTTTTTTTTGAATTTCATTGGGTTTGTACGGCGTTCTTCTGGATATTGGCGGTGAATGTAACGAATATCGCTTTTATCGTAAAAAGCTGGAACGTTTCGCGCGCCGCTGCGTTTTTAATGATATTGCCGCTGCTTTGGGCGGGCTTTGCTGCTTATTTGAATTATCAGATATGGATGCTGAACTAGCGGCCTAGTAATCCTTGCACAAAGCGCGAAAGCGCCGTATTAATGTTTTTCTAGGGTTTTCCTAGTAGAATTACTTTTGATTTAACAAGATATAGGAGAGATTTCCATTAGCCGACCAGATAGCAGACAATTTCCACGTCGCCACAAAGATACGACGCGGATTAATGATCAAATCACAGTAGCCGAAGTGCGCGTCGTTGACGCCGACGGCGAAATGAAAGGCGTAATGAGCGTTGCCGACGGCATTGCTCTAGCCGAAGAAGCAGGACTGGACTTGGTTGAGGTTTCTCCCAATGCTAAACCGCCCGTATGTAAGGTTTTAGACTACGGTAAGTATAAATACGAATTGCAGAAAAAGGCCGCAGAGGCGCGTAAAAATCAGAAAACTGTTGATGTGAAAGAGGTGAAAATTCGCCCGGGCATCGAAAAACATGATTATGAAGTGAAAATGCGCAATGCTCGCCGTTTCCTTGAAAAAGGAGATAAGGTTAAGGTAACAATGCGTTTCCGTGGCCGTGAAATGGCCCACCAAGATATTGGTTACGATTTACTTGATCGTATGAAGGAAGAGCTTTCAGATATATCTAAGGTTGATATGCAGCCGAAAAAAGAAGGTCGTCAAATTATGATGGTGCTTTCTGCGGAAGCTCCTGAAAAATAGAGTTTCTGACAAAGTGAAGAGATTAAAAAAACCCGGCTCAATTTGAAGCCGGGTTTTGTTTATTCTTATTTCGCGTTTGCCTTAAGGGGTTAGGCGACTTTGTCGCCGATCCATTCTTCCAATTGGCTTTTTGGCATACCGCCAACGCGCGTATCAACAATTTCACCGCCCTTGAAAATCATCAAAGTCGGAATGCCGCGTACGCCGTATTTGGTTGGAGCCTCGGGTGCTTCATCAATATTGATTTTAACAACTTTTACCTTGTCTTTCATATCGGCCGCAAGCTCATCCACAATAGGGGATAGTGTTTTGCATGGCCCGCACCATTCAGCCCAAAAATCAACCAATACAGGCACGTCAGAGTCCAAGACCTCTGATTTAAAATTTTCATCTGTTACAGCTACGCTCGCCATAATGTATATCCTTTCATAAAACTCAAAATTCGATGGTTATCGATTTATATCTATTTAAATGGGAATTATTCCATAAGATTTCAATAGGCTATATTAACCTCAATCAATTGCGATAGGCATCAGCTTAGGTTCATCTGTCCACAATAAAGCCGCCTTTATTGCGCGCTTTGGGTAAATGTCGCGCAATGTATCGGCGTAGGCCTGCATCTGCTTGCGGTATATCAAGGGTACATCTGTTGCGGCTTTGGGGTAGGTGCGGTTGGTTTTTTATTCTATGATCCAGATTTCTGTAGCTGTGATGAGTAAGCGATCAGTTTGTCCGCTAATTAGGCGCCCATCATTCAATCGCCCGCGGATGGGGACTTCTGCGCGAGACTGCGCGCCAAATATAGGCGCAAATTCTTCGTGTGATAATACGTTTATAGTCTCAAAAACAATATTTTCTCTTACGTCTTCAGGCAGATCACCTGCAAAGCGCTTTAAAAAATCCTCAGCAGTTTGCTTTTGCTTGTTTGGGGGGATGTCTGGCAAAAACTCCAATAATTTATGCGTCACATTGCCGCGGCGAAAACGGTAATTATTTTGATTATCTAGTGGAGAGGCAGTGATTTCCTCTTCCTCGGGGCGGGAGGGTTTTAACGTTTTTGTTTCAGCGTCTTCTTGCGGGGCCTGTTCATGTAACCAGGTAGGTAGAGCCTCATTATTGAGACTGCTCTTTTGTGATTTTTTGCTATGTACGTCCCGCGTTTGTGGGTTGCTTAGTTTTAATATTTCACCCTCTATCTCCTCTGTTTCAGGTAATCGCTTTAGGCCTGATTTTACAAAATGGTACCAAGAATTTTCGAGTGGTGTTTTTGTGCCTTTATATCCCGTTACGTATAGCCGGTCTTCTGCGCGCGTCATGGCAACATAGAGCAGGCGTCGA
>CAKZMN010000011.1 GCA_937128575.1 uncultured Alphaproteobacteria bacterium
TCGCCAGTCGGCCCGGGTAATTTCTGCAGTGTCGTGAATTCCGCTTCCGCCTGCATGGCGTAGTAGCGACAAAAATCCACCGCCTCACGCAGCTCCGCGATACAGTCTTCTAACGTCTTGCCCGCTTCTCTTGCGCACAGGGCAATCAGCTCCCCCGCATGGTCTTCCATCAAATCCGCAAAACGCTCCAGCGCTCTGGCGCGGTCGCGCGCATCACGCATCGACCATTCATCGAAGGCCGCGCCCGCAACGCGAAATGCCTTATCAACTAGCCCCTTACCCGCGGGCCAAGAAAGCCCCATATTATCGGCTAAATATGCTGGATTTTTAATTTCCTCCGGCACGGAATCTCTGTACGTCTTTCCGCCAATAATTGGCATAGAATCGTATGGTATTTTGAAAGTTTCAACGGCCTCAATTAAATCCTCCACCACCTCTGGTTCAGTAAGATCCACTCCGCGTGAGTTGGTTCGCCCGCGCGGCGCTTCACCAGAATATATGTCAGAAGGCAGCGGAATTTTACTCTGCCTGATTTCATGGCGATTTTTGATCTTAACCACAGGATCGCCCACAACCTTTTCTACAGGCGCATTTGGGTTCAATAGCTGGTTCACGAATGATGTATTTGCACCATTTTCAAGCAAGCGCCGCACCAAATAGGCCAGCAAATCTTCGTGACTACCGACGGGCGCGTAAATTGTAACAACCGCATCAGACAAGTCATTATCCATCATCGCGCCGTACAAAGACTCGCCCATGCCATGCAGACGTTGGAATTCAAAATCGGTGGAGCCCTCTGGCGCCAAACTTAAAATTGCGGCGACCGTATGCGCATTATGCGTACCAAACATCGGATATAGGCAATCGCTATATTCAAACATCTTCGCGGCGCACGCCAGATAGGATAAATCCGTATTTGATTTGCGCGTAAATACCGGATAATCACGAAGCCCCATAATTTGCGCGCGTTTAATTTCTGTGTCCCAATACGCCCCCTTCACCAGACGTACACGAATACATCTTTTGTGAAGACGCGCCAACTGCGCAATGTCATCAATCAATGGATAGGCACGCTTTTGATAGGCCTGCACCGCCATACCAAACCCCTTCCAATCTTTGGGAATGCGCTTACGCAGCACGCTATCAATAATTTCAAGCGACATTTCCAGTCGGTCGCTCTCTTCCGCATCAACCGTCAATGTAATGTTATCGGCCGCCGCATTTTTCGCCAGCAGCGTCAGTTTTTTAACCAGCGCCGGAATGCATTTATCACGCTGCGCAAATTCATAGCGCGGATGGAGCGCAGAAAGCTTAACCGAAATACCCGGACGCAAAACATCCCCGCGCGAGGAAGAACCAATATTCTCAATCGCGTCCATATAAACTTCGAAATAATGCTCGGCCGCCGCCGCAGTGCGCGCCCCCTCGCCCAGCATGTCATAGGACAAACGATATCCTTGGCGCTGATAAGAATCTGCATTCTTAATCGCTTCTTTAATATCCTGCCCCAGTACAAATTGCTTACCCATCATGCGCATGGCTTTTACAATCGCCTCACGAATAACCGGCTGGGCGACATGGGAAATTTTACTGCTCAATGTATGTCGGCTCATCAGCAAGCCCACGCCAGCAGCTTTAACCACCCAGTCTTTTGTACCGCCCGCCGCATTCAGCCAATTGGCCGCGGCAACCTTATCTTTAATCAAGGCATTTGCTGTTGCTCGGTCAGGCACACGCAGCAGCGCCTCCGCCAGGCACATAAGCGCTAGCCCCTCATCGGTGTTTAATGAATATTGCTGCAGGAAAGATTCAAGCTGCCCCGCGCTACGCTTGCGCGCACGAATGCGCTTAACCAAATCAATCGCGCTATCTTGAACCTCTTGCGCGCGCGCCTCATCCCACGGCAGCGCGTTCAAAAGTGTTTCAACGACCTCTGTTTCATCCGCATAAAGATATGCTGATAAAGAGCCCAATGAATTATTATCGATTGCCTTGTCCCACATAGATTTCATAGTATCGTTTCATGTCTGATTCCGAAATACCTAAAAGCAACGTTCCAGAGTTTTCTGTATCCGAACTGGCCTTTTCTTTGAAAAAAACGCTAGAGGATAATTACGCGCGCGTTCGTGTGCGCGGTGAACTATCGCGCGTCTCCATCGCCGCCTCTGGGCATATGTATTCCAGTTTGAAAGACGACAACGCCGTAATTGATGCCATTTGCTGGAAAGGCGTCATGTCAAAACTCAGCATCACCCCCGAAGAGGGGCTAGAGGTCATATGCATTGGCCGCGTCTCCACCTATCCTTCGCGCTCTAACTATCAAATCATCATTGAATCAATGGAACTCGCCGGCGAAGGCGCTTTGCTGAAAATGTTAGAAGATCGCAAGCGTAAGCTTACGGCTGAAGGGTTGTTTGATCAGGCCTATGACATTCCCAATCAATCGATGTCGCACGTCAAGACCGACACGGGTGTGCCGGTTGGTTTCTGGCGTGCGGTAGGGCATTCGCATGCCGCGTTTTTTATCGAGTCGTTTATTGATGAGCTCGCCAACGCGCTGGCGATTGACCCGCTGGCGTTTCGCTTGTCCTTGCTGAACAACGCGCCGCGCCACGCCGCCGTGCTTAAACTGGCCCGCGATAAATCAGACTGGGGCAGCCCACTGCCGCACGGAATGGCTCG
>CAKZMN010000012.1 GCA_937128575.1 uncultured Alphaproteobacteria bacterium
GAATGATAGTTGTCATAAGTAGTTTTTTACTTCGGAAGGGTTTTAATGGAATCACCCTTTGGCCTTTTGTGATCTTAAGACATCAGGCGCTTCGAGTAGATGTTGTTTTGATGAATCACGAACGTATTCATTTACGTCAACAGCTTGAATTATTGATCATTTTCTTTTACATATGGTATATTGTTGAATATGCTTACCGGTTATTTCAATATAAAGATAGAAGAACTGCTTACCGAAATATAAGTTTTGAACGAGAGGCTTATGCCAATGAAAACCAATTAGATTATCTGTCCCATCGAAAACCGTTCAGCTTTATTAAATACCTTTGTCGCTGAAAATAAGTTGAATTGCAGCCCAACAATCATTACGTAGACTTTCCACTTTTAAAAGAAAAAGGAGTTATCCTTGCCTTAAAACGTGAGGACTTGTTACATCCATTTATATCTGGAAATAAGTACCGTAAATTAAAGTACAATCTTAAAGAGGCGCAAGAATTCAATCAGGCGGTGTTTGATGCCTGTTTTGCCGATATGGACCAAACCCTGCGCGAAATGGGCGCGGGCGATATGAGCGTGCCAAAACATATGCGCCGCATGATGAAGGGCTTTAATGGTCGGATGCATGCCTATGAAGAGGCGTATGATGACAAGGCGGCCTTTGAAGAAGTGCTGCGCAGGAATGTGTTTGCGGGTGATGCAGAGGCAGACGTGAAGCCTCTGGCGGGGTATGTGCGCAAGATGATTAAGTCTTTGACCAAGCGCGGCGCGGCGGACATCATGAATGGTGAAATTATTTTAGATGAAATTAATTAAGGGAAAATCACAATGAGTAAGAATAAGGCCGAGCATGTTCCGGTGGAGTGGTCACATTTAGTGAATGCCGACCATGTTGATTCTAAACCTATGGCGCTGGAGATTGCGCCGGATGAAGATGAGCGCCGTGCATTGGCCGTGCGCTTTGCGATTGATGGATTGAATTCTCTTTCCGCGAGTGGGGAGCTGTCGCAAAGGAACATGGCTGTTCATGTGCGCGGACGTTTTAAGGCGACCATCACGCAGAGCTGCGTTGTGACGCTGGACCCCATTGTCACGGAAATTGATGAAGAATTTGAAGGATGGTTTTCTGATGCGGATCAGGTGGCGTCCATTGCCAAGGCGCGGCGTGAAAAGGCGCTGAAGAACGGTCATGGCGAACTTCCTATCCTTGAGGAAAATGAAGACCCAGAGCCCATTATTGATGGCAAGATTGATGTGGGTGAGTTGGTTTCCCAGCATTTGTCGCTGGCGATTAATCCATACCCACAAAGCGAGGGCGCGGATTATCCGCATAAGGATGATGGGACGGTGGATGAGGAGGCTGATTTGCGTAAGAACCCGTTTGCGGCCCTGAAGGACTGGAAAGATAAGCTCTAGCTTTTGTGCGCGCGTAAAGAAAGATGGGGAAAGCGCATAATTTTCTTGCTTTGTGTTTGGAATTTAGTTATCAAACCCCCTCTAGATTGAACGAATTTAAATAAAAGGATAGGGCTCATGGCCGTACCAAAGCGAAAAACCACTAAATCTAAGCGCAACATGCGTCGTGCCCACGACCGTCTATCGGTTGAAGGCTGGGTAGAAGATCAAAACACAGGTGAGCCAAAGCGCCGCCACCACATTGATCTGAAAACCGGTACATATAAAGGCAAGCAGATTATTGACGCGCGCTCTTAAGCGCCGTCTCTATCTGATCTTCTGAATAGATTGCATTTGGCCCGATTTAGGGTCTGGTTTCATAAAAAACTGCTGTTATACTAACGTCGTCTAAATATTCTTATGCGGGCGAAAGGCTTGTTGTGTCCGGTACATTAAATCTCAATTCTATTACAATTTCTATTGATGCTATGGGGGGCGACTTTGGCCCCGAGAGCGCTATTCCTGGTCTTGCCATTGTGCATAAGGATCATCCGGAGTTGCGCTTTTTGATCTATGGTGATGAAAACCGTATCTATCCCTTGTTGAATAAATATAAATCGCTCAGCGCCGTTTCGCAGGTTCATCATACCGCGACGGTGATTAAGAGCGATGAAAAGCCTTCTAGCGCTTTGCGTAGTAGCAAGGGCACAAGCATGCGCCTTGCGGTTGAGGCTGTGCAGTCTGGTCAGGCGGATGCGATTGTGTCCTCGGGCAATACGGGCGCGCTTATGGCGCTGGCTAAGGTTGTGCTTCGCCCGTTATCCGGTATTCACCGTCCAGCGATTGCCAGTGTTTTTCCAACGATTTCCGGCACCACTGTGATGCTGGATTTGGGCGCTAATGTTTTGGTGGATGCGGAAAATTTGGTGCAGTTTGCTGTTTTGGGCGCGGTGTTTGCCAAGGTGAATACAGGCAAGGACAAGCCTAGCGTTGGTTTGCTTAATGTCGGCAGTGAAGACATGAAAGGCCCCGACCATGTGCGCGGCGCCGCAGAAATTTTATCCAAGATCGAATTTAATGGTCATTATTACGGATTCGTTGAAGGCAATGACATCACCAAAGGGACGGTTGATGTTGTGGTCACGGACGGTTATGCGGGTAATATCGCGCTTAAAACCGCGGAAGGCGTGAGCAAGCTCAGCAGTTATTATTTCAAAAAATCTATTAAATCTAGCCCGCTGGCGATGCTTGGTGGTTTGTTTGCCTATGGCGCGCTTAAACGATTTAAGACCTCGCTTGATCCACGTTTGCAAAATGGCGGCGTGTTTATGGGCCTCAATGGTCTGTGTGTAAAAAGCCATGGCGGCAGTGACGATGTAGGTTTTGCAAGCGCGGTAAGATTGTCTGTACAACTGGCGCAGCATGGGTATATTAAGCGCGTTGCGGACGAAATTAACCATCTTTTGACGCAAGAATCGTTTTTAGCATAAGGCATAACCCTCAAG
>CAKZMN010000013.1 GCA_937128575.1 uncultured Alphaproteobacteria bacterium
AGCGCCTAGGCGTGAATTGGGAGAGCGTTAGCTGGGGCGAGAATTCCAGCATTTGGTCGATGAACCAGCCCTTTTCCCCCAGTGAAGGCGCGCAGATTGATGCGATGCTGGACCAGATTTATGACGGGTTCGTCACCCGCGTGGCGGAGGGGCGGAATATGAGCCCTGAAGCCGTGGAAGAGGTGGCCCGCGGGCGGGTCTGGAGCGGGAAGGCGGCGGCGGAGCGCGGGCTGGTTGATCAGCTAGGCGGGCTTAAGGAAGCCACGGAATATACAGCCGAACTGCTTGGGGTTGAGGCCGCGAGCAATCTGAATGTGATTACCGTACCAAAGCCGAAAACAACGCTGGAGCAATTTGTTGAATTGCTGGCGCAGCAGGGGATGGTGTATGAAAATGCCCGCTGGCAGAATGCGATATTTGCGCAGTTCAAGCCGTTTTTGCGCGATGCGGCGGCGCTGGGTGGGGATGATCCCTATATGGTGTATGAGCCGTTGAGGCTAGATTAAGCTGTCTTCTTTGGCTTGGCTTTCGCTTTCGCCGATTTCTTCACGCCCCTGAACATATCTACCAATCGATCATGCATATCGGTGTAGGACATAAGGATGTGCTCCGGGCTGTAGCCCTTTTCCAAAATCGCGACAGACGCGTTCAGGCCGTAGGCAATGGGCACCATGGTGCCCTCCACCAGATCACCGGCGGCGATGGTGGCCTTCACGTCCTTGTGACGATCACCAATGTGCCAGATAACATCGTCCTTGGTGGGGGTGATGTTCATTTCCTTCAGCGCGAGCAACAGCCCCTCTGGATTGGGTTTAGATTTACTGACGTCTTCACGAAAAATGGTGGCGCGGAAATACGCCCCCAGATCAAATTTTTGAATAATGTCATCGCCGTAGCCCTTGCCCAAACCATTGCTGGCCAGCGCAAGCGGAATATCGCGATCACGCAGGAAATCCAGCACGGTGTAAATACCGGGGCAGGGCTCCACGATTTGATCGACCTCCTTGCGGCGTACCTTATGCAGGGCGCGATGCACCAGAAGGCGCGGCTTTTTACGGGTTAAAAAATTCTCATCATCGGGAATGATCGGCCCCTTGGCCCCGCGGCGAAACACCCAACGGAAAAAGCGCGAAATCATATAGCCAAAATCATCTAGCTTTTCCAAAATATGAAGCAGCATAGGGTTTATGTGACGCACAGTCGTCCCATCCATATCGAAAATAACAATTGTCGGCCGTTTTAAAGTCATTCCCATTCGCCCCTGCACGTCGTTACTCGTCGGTTTGCGTATGGGTTATACGCGGCGCTCCTCGTGCCTAATGCAGGAGCAAAGCGAAACGACTTTGTGCGGAAAAAATTAATCATGGTTTCTTGAAGCATTTTTGAGGGGGAATGTCGAGCCTAAGGCGCGTTTGACGAAGGCTTTCTGTGTGCGTAATAGCGCGCGCAAGGTCTGCATATCGGCGCTATAATGGCCGTGTTTCAGGGCGTTTTGGCGGGTGCATGCCTTGCCGCGCTCCGTTTTTGGGCCAGTGGAGCGCGCCCATGGCTTGGTTTTGCGCATATTTTCCGCCTGTTTTGCGCGGCGGGCGGCGCTCCAACCCTTTGTTTTGTTTGTCATTTATGCATCCCCTTCTGTTTGTTCCTCAAAAATAGGGGGGTGGGGGCGCCCCCGCTTAGGCCGCGCATATATTCAATGGCGCTGGCGGCTTTCAAGGTATCCACGCATTGCTTTTGAATGCGCAGAGCCAGCGCGAGGCGGTCATCATCAAAAAAACCGCGCCGGACATCGCGCTCCATATTTTTACGCATAACCGCATAGAGCAGATCATTAAGCAGCGCGGCCTGACGCTGAAGCGCGTCAATATGGTCGGTGGTGGGGGCGCTTAGTGTTTGGGTGAGGGCGGTGCATATCTCCGCCATCAACAATTGTGGGTCTTGTGGGGTGGGGGTTTCTGTAGAATGAGACATACAGAATATTAGGATTTATTTCCTAATTTGTCAATTTTGTTTTTTGTTAGCGTCTATTTTGCTTTCAAGTACTGCGGTGTCTTGTTCAAGCTGCCCTACTCTGTTGTTTAATCCGCTTAGTTGAGACATTACGATGCCAAAAATGAAAAGCGCGGCAACAGATATGCCACTTACCACGCTTATGAAGACAACATAGCTCACTTTTTTTTCTATTTTTTGGTCTAATGGGCTCCCAATAATGTCGTGTCTATTATTATCTATCCTTTCATTCTCAGGCATCATCAGAGTTCTCCTCTGATTGTTCTTGATCAATTTTTTGAAAGAATTTTGTTATGATATTGCTACTTATTGGATATCTAAGCCCAACCGCGTTGTTACCTTGGAAAGTTACCTCAACTTCTATTCTGTCTTCGTCTAGTTTTCGCGAAACACCAACCATTGTATCAAGTTTGTATGAGGACGATTCAACCTCACCTGATTCTTCAACTGATAGAGAAATTAACCTTGCGTCAGTCAGTATATAAACCAAAGCTCCAGATTTGTTTTTTGTTAAGCTAGCATTGATTACTAGATGATCTTTTATAGAGTCGCCATTTACTACAATTTTTAAGAACTCAAAGACATTGTTCTTTTTTCCAGAGTTTATTCGGGGGCTTTGAAGAATGAATATTTCTTCAGTTATTTGCTGTATGTTTTCAATTTTAGCCATGGGTTAGATATAGTTCACCTTGTGTGTAGAAACAATAAAAAAGCACCAAACAAAATGAACATG
>CAKZMN010000014.1 GCA_937128575.1 uncultured Alphaproteobacteria bacterium
ATAACATGCCTCCTCTTCCAAAAAAGTACATCCCTGAAAAAAATAAATATCAACAGTTTAAACCACTCAATCTCAATGCTGCTCCTAAATACGAGCACAAGACAAATAAAATTACTAAGACTCCAATTAAGATAAATAGTACTCCGATTGGGGCTGTCTTCAAAGGCCAAAAATTACAAAAAAATGAAGGAAGTGAATTTGAAGATAAAGATCAAAAAGACGTTAGTACACTTAATGAAAACGAAGCGTTTTCCCACCCTATCGTTCGTCTCGTAAACGCGCTTATATATGACGCCGTGAAAATTGGTGCATCTGATTTACACTTTGAGCCAGAAGAGAATTTTATCCGCCTGCGCTACCGCGTTGACGGTGTGCTTTATACGGCGCAAATCCTACATAAGCAGCATTGGAGCGGCATTTCACAGCGCATTAAAATCATGTCTCACATGAATATTGCTGACAAACTAAGCCCGCAAGATGGTCGCTTTAATTTGAATATTGGTGGCCGTGAGGCCGACTTCCGTGTGTCTTCATTGCCAACGGTGCATGGTGAAAATATTGTTCTTCGTGTTCTCGATAAAAGCGCAAGCATCATGCCGCTGGCCAAGCTTGGTTTTAGTGAGAGTAATAAAAAGTTAATTGAAAAGGCGCAAGATCGCCCGGAAGGTATCATTATTGTTACCGGCCCAACAGGTAGTGGTAAGACAACCTCGCTTTACTCAATGCTCAATGAAATCAATGATGTGGCCGTGAATATTCAGACATTGGAAGACCCTGTTGAATATTCCTTGCCGATGATCCGTCAAACACATGTTCGCGAAGGCGTTTTAGAATTTGCTGATGGTATTAAGGCGCTTTTGCGTCAGGATCCGGACATCATCTTTATTGGTGAGATCCGCGACAAAACAACCGCAGAAATGGCGCTTAAGGCCTCTATGACTGGGCACCAAGTTTATACAACGCTGCATACAAATGACTCGTTCGGCGCTATTCCGCGTTTGCTTGATTTGGGGCTTAAGCCCGGGATGATCGCAGGCGCTATCGTGGCTGTCTTTGCGCAGCGCTTGACCAGAGTTCTGTGCCCATCATGTAAAGTTGAGCACACAGCGACCGCAGAAGAGTGTGAAATTCTCAGCGCTAATCGAAATGAGGCGCCAACTATTTACAAGGCGCATCAGGGTGGTTGTGATGCGTGCGGCGGGCAGGGCTACAAGGGGCGTATAGCTGTTGCAGAAATTTTAACATTCGACGAAGATATGGACGAATTACTCGCGCGCGGCGAATCAAAAGCGGAACTAAAAACGCTCGCTGTAAAAAAAGGCTTCAAAAGTATGAAAGACGATGGCATTCTAAAAGTACTCGAAGGGATAACCGACTTCGAAGCACTTTCCAAGGTTGTAAATCTTAAGGCGTAATTCATACGTTGATGCATCAAGATATAAGGACTTAGGGCTATCGAGCGCTATAAGTACAGGGCAGTAAATCAGAACGGTCGTCCCATTCGTGGTACGATCTCTGCGGGCAGTGAGGTTGATTTATACAATCAGCTTCAAACCGCTGGTCTTGAATTGATTGATTGTTCTGTTGTGGGGGAGCGCAAGGGACTGTCCATTGGCGGCATCTCTTTCGAGAAGGTAAAAGTCCGCGACCTCATTCAATTTTTTGTACATATGGAACAAATGCAAAGCGCTGGCGTGCCTTTGCTTGACTCGCTTGCCGATATTCGCGACACAACAGAAAATGGTGTGCTACGTGATATTGTTACTGAAATCCATCGCGACGTTTCTGATGGCGCGTCTTTGTCCGAATCCATGGAAAAACACCCAAAGGTGTTTCACAATCTCTACATCGCATTGATTAGAGCTGGTGAAGAAACCGGTGATCTAACATCAATTTATCGTCAACTCATTAAATACCTAAAATGGGTTGATGAGATGCAATCCAAAATTAAAAAAGCCACGCGCTATCCGATGGTTGTAACCGCTGTTGTGCTGCTTGTGATCGTTGTGATGATGGGGTTTGTGGTTCCGCAAATCGTAGGGTTCTTGGATAATTTAGATCAGGAGCTTGGCTTCGCCACAACATCTTTGGTGGCGACATCTGAATTCTTTGCTTCGCCACTATTTCATGTTTTTGGCTTGGGTGTTCCGGGCGGGGCGGTGGTTCTTGCTGTGCCGGTTATCACGTTTATTGGGCTCAAGGCGCTTAAAAAAGTGTCAGATGATTTTGCTTACCGCATCGACTCTATGTTTTTGCGTTTGCCTATTGCTGGCCCGCTTATTCGTAAGATTACAATTGCCCGCTATGCGCAAACATTTGGCGCATTATTCGCCAGTGGTATTGACGTGCTTAGTGCTCTGCGCTCCGCGCGTGAAACTGTTACAAATTTGGCCTTGATTGAAGCGCTGGACGCGGTTGAAAAATATGTTCAGTCCGGCAGCTCTCTTTCTGAAGCTTTTAATGCCTGCGGTGAATTCCCAAGCCTTGTTGTGCGCATGATTAAAATTGGTGAAGAGTCCGGCAACCTGACTTCTGTGCTGGATCAGGTTGCGGAATTTTATACGCGCGACGTGGATGAGGCCGTGCAAGGATTAATCACAATGATTGAACCAGCCCTTACCGGTGTGCTGGGTGTTATGATATTATGGATTGCTGTTGCGGTATTTGGACCGATCTATGGTATGCTCGAAACGATTGAATTTTAGGTGATCTGATAATGGCTCTTTCTTTTATGTCTCCTGCGCGCACCGTTCTGCTCATTTCTGATGAGGCGTTATACATCTATGCCGTTAGCGGCGCAGGCGCGCGCATCGCAGAAATTGTCCCGTGGGATGCTGACAACTTTCAACAAAACGTAGCCAATGTGATCACGAAAGATTGTGGCGGTAAACCCGTTTTGATCTTGAATGACATGGTTGAACAGCACTACCGTAAAGAGCGCGTTATTCGCACTGGTGTCGGTGTGATGGATAAGGCAGGAATGTTAAAGCGAAAGCTAAATGTCAGCTTCCCAAATTATCCCGTTAAGGCGGCGCTACCGCTTAAGGAAAAACTGCCCAAGGGTGATGGCAAGCAGGCCGCAGATATTTATATCTTTGCCGCCGTGCCAGGCTCTGATCAATTTATAAAAACGATCGGCGCTGCTAAAGAATCTTTAGCTTCAATTGCAGCGCTTTGTCTTTTGCCTGTTGAATCCTCTGACATGGTTAGCGCGCTTTCCGATAAGCTTTCTAAAACCAAGAAATCAAAATCTAAATGGTCCGTGTTTATGGGGCAGCACAAAAGCGGCGGCCTTCGTCAAATCGTTACCAAAGACGGTGAACTAGCGCTTACGCGTATGACACCAATTTCTGACGCGGATTCTGATAGTAATGTTTGGGCGCGCGAAGCTCATCAAGAATTCACAGCAACAATGAGCTATCTATCTCGCTTCGGTTATCAGCAGGAAGATGGGCTGGATGTGATCATTGTGGGTGACCCTGTGGCTTGTCAGGCTATCGATGGATTGATCGAGGTTGATTGTAATTTTTCTTCTCTAACGGCAGAAGAGGCCGCCCGTATGTTGGGCGTACCTTTCGCGCGCGGCGCCGATGATCGCTATACCGATGTGTTGCATGTCGGTTGGGCGGGGCGTAAGAGCAAATTTATACTGCCCATGGCCGCCACGCAGCTAGAGCAAATTTCCAAACCTAGAAAAATGGCAATGCTTGGTTCTGCAATTTTACTTTTAAGTGCAGCCTTTTTTGGGTACCAGCTCGTTAATGAATATGATTCAATTTCAGAAACGTACCAAGATTTAGATGACAGTAAGCGCCGCTATGCGCAGCTGGATGTTCAGTATCAAAAAGAAGTGAAGCGCAAGGAAGAGCTTGGGTTTGATGTGCGCTTGGTGCAAAGCTCCATTGCTGTACATGATGATTTAGAAAAAATGCGCATTAATCCGTTGAAGGTCATATCCGGCATCGGCAATGCGCTGGGCAAAGATTTGCGCGTTGATAAAATAACAATCGAAAAAACAACGCCGGGCTTGATGCAAAACTTTATGTCTGGACAAATAGGGCAATCACAAAAAGACACATTGTTCGAAACGGGAATGCAGATGACATACCCCAGTACAACAAACATTGATAAGGGCAACCAGGAGGTAAAAGACCTCAGTGTGCGCCTGCAGAAATTACTGCCTGAACATAAGGTCGAGGTTACGAAGTATCTAAAAGATTACGAGTATGTCGAGGAAATCGTGGTTGAGTCCGGAGATCTGGAAAAGAAAAACGTAGAGCAAGATTTTGTGGCTGAAATTAAAGTCACAGGGACGGTAGGCAATGATTAGAGTTTTAGGCGCTAAGCGCGTCATAATATTGGTGGTGTTGCTTGCTGTAAACGCGGCTTTAATTGCTGGTGTCTATATGTATCTAGCGCCAGAGAAAATCAAAAAAGAACGCGAGTTGCGTAGTGTGCGTGGGCAGATAGCGGGTCTGAGTGGTGACATTGATCGTCTGCAGGTTGAGTTTGATCAATTAGAAGATCAGCAGGCTGAATTTGAACGACTAAAAAAACGTGGATTTTTCAGTGATCAAGGTCGAAGAGAAGCCGAGCGTATATTGGAACGCATTCAGCAAGAAGCTAATGTGATCTCTGCTGTTGCCAGTATACAAGCGGGCGAATTCCTTCAAGACGAAGAAGCTTCAAAAGCCAGCCATGAAATTTTAAGAAGTCCGATTTCCGTACGCGTCGAAGCCTTGGATGATATTGATGTTTATCGATATATCTACATGGTTGAAAAAGCGTTCCCCGGACATGTTAGCTTGAAGAAATTAAACCTATCTCGTAAAAGCGATATAACAGGCACGATATTGCGCGCCATCGCCAGCGGCAGTAACCCGCCATTGGTTCAGGCCGATATTGAATTAACATGGCACACGATGATTCCGGCCTTGCCCACCACGAACGAGCAGGGAGGGCAGTTCTAATGAGAAAACGTATGATACATACAATATTCGCTATGTCCGCCATTGCCATTGTTGCCGTGTTTGCAAAGCCATCCGTGGCGCAAGAGGCGGTAATTGAATCCCCTAGCGATGTTATGATCGAAGTGCCTCAAGCTGCGCCAGAGGCCGCGCAAGACGTTGTCGAGGTCGCGCCAGCATTCACAGGTGTAAACCCAAATGATATTCCTTCGGTTGTTTTCACATTCTGGGAACACACAGCAATCAGAGATGCCCGCCGCGCGCGCGGGCAGGGCGGCGCGGTGCGCGGCGTTGATGAGGCGGAACTAAACAGAGAGCTGCGCCGTAAGCAAGATGAGTTGCGCGTTAAGCCGCCAGCGGAAGAGCGTGATATCACATTAGGCGGCATTGTATATCGCCGCAGCAATGATTGGACGATTTGGTTAAACGGTCAGCGCATTACCCCAGAGGCCTTGCCTGAAGAGATTATTGATCTGAAAGTCTATAGCGATTACATCGAGCTAAAATGGTTTGATGAATGGAGCAATCAAATCTTCCCCATCAGAATGCGTGCGCACCAGCGCTTTAATATCGATACTCGCATTTTCCTTCCGGGATAACGCTTTTGGCTAAATCTGCACCAGCTTTAAATGTAGAAAACATCAGCGTCGCCTATGATGGCCCCGATGTAATTCGTGACATCAATATCAGTGTGAAATCTGGTGAGGTGTTTGGCCTCATGGGGCTTAACGGCGCGGGGAAAACCACATTAATAAAAGCCATTTTAGGGCTGCGTACGCAAAGCGCGGGCAGCATAGAAATTTTCGGTGATCACGCCCTTAAGAAAGCCGCAAAAGAGCAGTTAGCTTATTTGCCGGAACGCTTTGAACCCCCATGGTTTCTCACGGGCATGGAGTTTCTAAAATTCTCCCTAGATCTATATCGTCAGCCTTTCGACAAAGAGTTTATAATTGAGCGTGCGCGCAGCGTTGCGCTGGATCCGGATGTTTTAAATAAACGAGTGCAAACATATTCAAAGGGTATGCGCCAAAAACTGGGGCTGCTCGGTACAGCGCTAACCAACTGTTCGCTTCTTATCCTGGATGAGCCCATGAGCGGCCTTGATCCACTGGCGCGTA
>CAKZMN010000015.1 GCA_937128575.1 uncultured Alphaproteobacteria bacterium
CCATGGATTTCTTCCTTTTGTTAGATCAACGTAGCCTTCTGCTACTATATTAATTATACCACACCCGAATTTAATAAAGAATGAAAAAACGCGAGCCATTTTGCGCATACAAAAAGGCCGGAGAATCCTTCCCCGGCCTTGTCGTTTCGTTAAGCGTGTTAACGCTATTAGAATAGACGTAGTACTGACTGCTGTGACTGAGAAGCTAGTGACAATGAAGTCGTTCCCAAAGCCTGGCGTGTCTGCAACGCTAGTAGGTTTGCACCTTCTTCGTTTGAATCAGCAACTGTCAAGTCATCCGCACCCGCTTGTAGGGTTGTGATCGTACCTTCTGTGAAGTCACGACGTGTCTGAATGATAGACAGGTTGTTGGCCAATGAAGAACCAAAGCTACGAACTGCACTCAAGGCATCACGCGTTTGCACGGCGCTTGCTTCGATTTCAGTGCTGCTTCGGAATGTGGCTTCGGTAATACCAAGGCCATTTGCAGTGAATGTGGATCCTTCAGTGATCAATGAGCTTGTGTTGTTCTCGTTAAAGAACGTTGTCAAGTCATCACCATTAAGAAGGTTGATACCACGATACTGAGCGTCATTCACTAGGCTATCGATTTGAGTGCGGATAGTATTGTAGTCACCCGCTAAAGCATCGAGCGCCTCAGTTGAACTGTTGAATGAATAAACGGCATCTTCAACACCTGCGCCAGTTGTGATTGGGTCAAGGTTTCCATCTGGATCCCCGAAGCCAAGGCTCACTGTCTCACCGGCACCTGCAGTTGCAAGAACCTGAACATTTCTAACATCATCGCTAAGTGATGTGATGCTAATTTGACCAGTGTTGCTGTCAAAGTCAGCACTGATTAGTTCGTTCAAGTTTGCGTCGCCATTGATGCTATCAACAAAATCTTGGAACGTTGCCGTGCCAGGCACTGCAGTGGAAGATACTGCTGTACCATTGTTGTTGATAGTGATCTGTAGCTGGGTTACGCCTGTAAGGGCATTGTTACCAGCCGCATCAGTGAAGTTAGCACCAATAAGATCACCAGCTTCAGCAGTGTCGCCTGGAAGTTCAAACAAAGATATGGAGGTCAATGTGTTTCCGGCAACAATTGTTGCTGCGTTAAGGCCTGTACCAGCACCTGTTCTTGTCTCAATTTCAAATGGGTTATTGATACCAAGAGCTGTTAGATCGGCGTCATCCAATTCGTTGGCTGCGGTTGTCGTAAGTTTGAACGTACGACCATCGCTGCTTTCAATGGATAGGAAGCCTTCATCGGTGATTCGTGCTGTGATTTCACCATTCTGGCTATCAGCAAACTGATCGGTAATTTTGGCAGCTACTGAGAAGCCTGTGTCACCAGTTACGATTGCAATATCTTCAGAGATTTGCGCACCGTTAGCGTCAGTAGTGATAACCTGCAGCACATCACCGTTGGCGATAGATGTGTCGGCAATCAAGTCGCCGGTCGCTGTGTTTCTCAGGTCAACATTACCAGTTAGGCGTGCTTCACCTTCCGAAGCGGCCAATTCATCACGTGCAGATTGCACGATAGAGGAGGCTTGCTCAGCAAGTGCTGTCAAAGCTGTAATACCTTTGTCAGCTTCTTCAATCGTTCTAATGGACTGGCCAATGCCATCCAATAGACGACCAAGGTCGCTAGCGCGGTTGTTCAGGCTTTGTGCTGTGAAGAAGTTTTGTGGATTATCCAAAGCAGAATTAACCTTTAGACCTGTCGCCAGCTTAAGCTGAGTAGAGTCAATAAGGCGTTGCGTATTTTGCAATGAAAGTAAGTTATTCCGCAGAGCTGCGGTTAATACAACATCAGAAGACATAGTTGTTATCCTTTCCTAGGTTTTAACTATTCAATATATAAATACACTCAATACTTGAATGTATATCCTTATAATATAACACAAACGTTTAACAATGTCTTAAAAAAAACAGAAAAAATGCAAAACTTTTATATTATATTTTTACGCAGTAAGTGATTGATAAAAAACAAGAATGCGTCACGATTCTTAGGCCGGGGCGGTGGTGCTTTTGTATCGATACGCAGTTAACTCAAAAGACCCACAACAGACGACTGTGACTGTGCGGCAAGACTTAGTGCGGTTGTGCCGAGTTCGAGGCGCGTTTGTGTCGCAAGTTGGTTCGCGCCTTCCTCGTTTAGGTCGGCAACCGTAAGATCATCCGCCCCCGCATTTAATACATTAATGGAGGCTTCGGTGTAATCGCGCCTCGCCTGAATAACGGATAAATCATTGGCAATTGTGAACCCAAAGCGCCGCACTTGGGCTTTTGCCTCGCGCAGGGCGGATAAAATGCGGTCTAATGTGTCGGCTTCATTAAAGTTAAAGCGTTCGACCAGCCCCAATCCTTGTGCGCTAAAGTCATCACCCTCTGTGATTAAAAAGCTGCTGCCGGTTGAGTTGAAATCTGTGCGCAGCGTTTCGTTGTTTAGCAGGTTAATGCCACGGTAATTCGCATCAATCACCAACTCGTCTATCTGCGATAAAACAGCGTCATAATTACGGTTGGGGTAGGTGATTGTTGTGGAGGCGTCTAGTGAGTTGGCGTGACTTAATAAATCAGCGTCACTTACTGCGCGGTTGTAAATTGCCACATCTGAAATCCGCCCATCAAAATTAAAGCCGTTTCCGCCGCCATTTTCACCATCGTGGAACTGCACACCGCCGCTGACGCCACCAATGCCGACATCGCCGCTATGGCTAGGGAATACCGCGTCGCTTGTGATGTTAAGTGGGGAGTTTGCCATGTGTTGGCCATCTAAATAGCCTGAAAATGTTTGCGCCGCGCCATCAAAAACAAAGGCGACATGGTATGTTTGTCCGGCAACTACGGGCGCGCTGATGTCTAGGTTGCCAAAGCGATTTCCGCCTTGGTCATCCTCCGCCTCTACGCGAATGAGGCCGTTATCGATGTAAATCGTAAGGCCATTAACGGTCGCGCCTTCTTCATATAGCACTTGTCTGCCGGCAACGGTGTCGGCGTTAAATACCAGCTCAACCGTGCGCGCCGGTGTGGTGGATGTGTTGATCATGGTGGAATCAGATACGCGAATGCGGTCATTAACCCCGTCAAATTGAACGCTGGGTGATCCGCCGCCATTGGTGTAAAGCGGTGGGGCGTTGCCTGATGCGCCGCTGTTATAGTTCGCGGTAACGGGGCCGGCGGCCCCTACGCCGTAATCCACGATCGGCCCACCAGTTTCGTTTAGGCGGAAATAAACATCTGGATCGCCCGATGAAATCTGCTGGCTTAGTGTTTGCGGACTTGTGTTGATGATGTCTTCGTAAATCGCCGGGTCGACTTTTCCGGCCTCTAGCGCTTTTTGTGATTCGAGCACAACAGCTTCGGCTTGGTCTATTAGCCTTTCGGCAGCTTCTAAGCCAACAGCGGTTTCTTGTATCGCGCGAATGCTCTGTCCAATACCGTCAAGCAAGCGTGCCTTGTCGCTGGCGGTGTTGCGCAGAGCTTTAGCAGTGAAGAAATTGCTGGGATCGTCTAGGGCGCTGTCAACCTTCAGACCCGTCGCGAGACGTTCTGTGATGACATCAATCGTATTTTGCGTACGTTTAATGCTCGTCAGGGTGTTCCTTAATGCGGAACCTATGACAACATCGTTAACCATATGCAGTCCTTGCCTCAGTTAATCCGACACCATAATTCTTATGTGTTTAACAACGCGCCAATTGACATATCCTATGCCGCACGTGTGTCGTAATTTTAAATATAACATGTTTTTAGGTAAAAAAGGGTTAATAAACTCCATAAAACAAAGAAAAAACTGTGAAAGAATAAAGAAAAAAAGGGGGCGCACCGAAGCGGTTGGGTTCTTCCCATTAGGGGTCCTCACTTAGGGGGTGAGGGGGGTCGGGACATTGCCCGATGCGCCCGTGCTGCGATGGCGGTATCCATCCTGGATTATGCTTCCTGCAGCTAAAAGAGCGCGGATCTTAGGGGGTTAGGAATGCAGGGTAGCATTTTTACCTAAGGGGCCCGCGCTCTTAAACTTAAATTATCCTCGTAGGCTGAGCAGATCCTGTGTCATCTGATCAACTGTGTTAATTGTTCTGGTCGCCGCGCCAAAGGCACGCTGTGAAACAATCAATCTGGCAAATTCATCCGCCAAATCCACGTTTGAAGCCTCCAGCGTTGAGGGTTCAACAAAACCTGCGCCGCCTGTTCCGGCTTCACGAAGGTTCTCTTCACCAGAATCTTCTGTTTCGCTATAGGCCGTGCCTGATACCTCTTGCAGACCGTTCGCGTTAGAGAAGGTAATCAATGGCACCTTGTAAAGCTGCGCTGATGCACCGTTAGAGAATCTGGCGATAACAATACCGTCACGATCAATCTCTACACCTGTTCTAAGGCCCAGTTCCGCACCATTTTGATCAGAGAAGATAACATCAAAGTTTCCAGCAAACTGACTGAAACGCTCAATATCAATGTTAAAGTCTTGAAGGTTGGAGCCATTACCCCAGTCAATATTGGTAAGCTCAATATCAATGTTGGCTTCGGCGTCGCTAAGCGCGTTCAATGTTCCGTCACCAGCAAAGTTAAGCAAGCCCTGAGAAATGTTCGAGCCATCTGGGTGAATGATCGTAAGTTCCCACCAGCCTTGAGTGTTTGGCGTGGTTGTGTTCGACAAATCAGGGAAGCTTGTTTGTCCTGGATATTCTGCCGCAAATGGGAAGGCTGAGTCTGCTGTCTGGGCTGCGCCAGAGAAAAACAGACCGTTGGCTGCCGTTGCTGGCGTGCCTGTAACATCCGCTAATGTAAAGGTTGTTGCCAAATCTTCTGCTTGCAACAATATACGACCACCTGAGTCCAATGTAGCGTTTAAGCCTTCTGGAATGGTTGTGAAGTTGTTGTTAATATCAGCAATCACATCACCAACTGTGTTCACAGTAACGCTACCGCCAGAAGGGGTGGCAACATCGTATGTGCGTGTTGTACCGCCAACTGTGATACTGAACTGGTCACCAGCGGCAATGCCTGGGAAGATGGCAACATCAGTAAGTGATGTTGTTAAATCTAAGCCACTTGCGCCCGACGTTGTGTTCGCCATTGGGCCAACAATTTTACGATATTCCAATGTCACGTTTTGTGATGAGCCCAGCTCGTCAAAAATCGTAATCCCGCGAGAGAAATGCGCGGCCTGTGAATTACCAAGTGGTAATCCTGCACCGCCGCCAATGACATCAAGGTTGTATGGTTCCTGATCGGCATCAAGGTTAATCGCGAGTTCCGCGTTGGTTGTTGGGCGCGTTAATCCACCAAGGAAGGCAACATCAGCTGTAACCAATGAGGTCAAGTCACCTTGGTTGGCAGGAAGATCGCCATTGGCATCAATCGGCCAAGCTTGCAAAACAAAGCCTGCAGAGTTTCGCAAAATACCTTGTGAATCTTCTGAAAACTGTCCGGCGCGCGTGTACAAGAATTCTTGTCCAGCATCTGCTGATCTCTTCACAGGGAAGAAGCCGTTTCCGGAAATGGATGCATCCGTTGCAGAGGCTGTCTGCTGAATGGCGCCCTGTTGGTCAACGCGCTGAATGCGGTTCACCGTAACTGTACCAGGTGAATAAGTTGAAAGGCGGCTCTCTGTTGTGACCAAGCTTTCGAAGGCCGCTTCAGAGCGCTTGTAACCTGTTGTATTAACGTTTGCGATGTTGTTCGCAATAATCGCTGTATTCTGCGATTGCGCAAACAGAGCCGAAACGCCTGTAAATAGTGATCCAAATAGTCCCATGACTTAAGTCTCCTTTTTTAAAATAGTTCTAAACGTTAGTGTTGTTGTGGTTGTCTTCCATGTGGAACATCCACATCATAAAAATTCGTCCGCGCAAGGTAGAGGCGAGCGCCTTCATCCAGCACCAGCTATAGAGCAGGGGCTTTTGAAACTTGTTAATTGGCATTTTCTGCGTTGTTGTTTTCATTGTGTTTTTCCTTTTTATGCTTCTGGCTCGGGCTCAGGTGCTTCTTCTGGCACGCTGGCGTTCAAAATATTACCCAGTGACACAGCGCGCTCGCCAACGATGGCGAACAGCAATCCGTTTTGTGTCTCGATACCGTCAACGCGGCCTTTAACAACTGTTGTCGCGGTCACTGGATTATCATCGATATCCAGTGCATCAATGCGCACTTCATATGTGCCGGCCTCGGCTGTGCCGCCACCATCCAGTGTGCCGTCCCATGTGAAGGTATGGCTGCCGGCTGATTTTTCTGCATCGGCTTCGAATACAACATCGCCGCCTTCATCAAGCACTCTGATTTTTGCCTCTACCGCATTGCCGCTGAGAGCGTAGGTAAGTTCAGATCCTGTGCCAGGCTGGTAATTAAACTCAGAGCTGACATAACTGATATCCATACCGACATAGCCAAGGGAGCTACCCATTGAGCTGCTGAGGTTTAGAGAAATTAAGTTATCAAGCTTTTGGTTCGCGTTGATCTGCTGCTCCACGCCTGTAAAAGCAACAAGCTGGCTGGTGAATTCTGCTGTATCCATCGGATCCAAAGGATCTTGGTTTTGCAACTGAACAGTCAGCAAATTCAGGAACTGGCTGAAATCTTCTGCCAAGCCTGTTTGGGCCGCTGCGGTTCTTGATTGTGAGTCGAGCACTGTGCCGACTGTTACTGCATCTGATACCATTTTCTAATCCTCTTTCTTTAACTCTTTCAAAGTTTTATATGCGTTTTTTACGCTAAAATATTGTAGCGCATATGCCCGGTTTCCGGATCGACGCGCCACGTCATTTGTGACTCTATAATTTCTATTTCTTCGCCTTCTTGCGCGCCGCCTTTTGCGTTCTGGCCTTGGCCATCATGTCCGCCATTATGGCTGAATTGATGGTCGTCCTGCGCCAGATCGAAGCTAAGCGCGTTATCGGCAATATCTATTCCGGCGTCCTGAAGCGCACGCTCAAGCATGTGTGCATCGCGCTGTAACATCGCTAGTGTTTCTGGCTTTTCAACAACCAATGAAGTCTTCATCGCCTTGTCTTTACCAAAATGCATATTCACTTCAACGCGGCCTAGCTCAGGCGGGTCAAGTTGAAGTTTGATGGTTGTGTCCTGTCCACCCTTGGCAGATTTTTGCATCGTTGCCGCGACCAATTGAGAGGCGGGGTGGGAGCTACCTGCGCTTTGGCTCTGCGCAACGGGGTTTGTTAAATTGCTCAGGCTTGTAACATTCAGCGCGCTGCCAGAAACATTGGCGGCTTCTGATAATGGGACCGATATATCAACCGGCGCGAACAAGCTGCCCTCTAATGTGAAGGGCCACCCCTGAAGATAGCTAGTGCTTGGTTTGGAGTCTGGGGAGACAGGGGAGCTATCTACAGAGGTGGAAACTTTAAGAGCTTTTGCATCTTTATCATCTGCGGCAAAGGCCTTGAGAATATCTTTGAAATCACCACCATCTTCGCTCGCACTTGCGGCTTCTGACATTGGGGTCAAAAGATTGCTCAGCTGTGATGTCGCGTCATTGGCAAAGCCGTTTTGACCTTGGCCGGATAACGCTAATTGACGCGGTGCGATAATAACGCTTTGCCCCGTCAGGACGATGTCTGGTCGTGCCTGCGGCGGCAGTAATTTAACAAGCCCGATAAATAGATTTGAATCTGGCGCTTCGCCCGCCTCTTCACCCGCTTCGATTTTAGCGAGATAATCCTGAAGCGCAGTAATCTCTTCTGGTGTCAAATTAGAGGCAATAGCTTGCGGCGCACCATCTTCGGATGCTTTCTTAATTTTTTCGGCTACGGCCTTGAGTTTGTTGAAGACAGGGCGGTAGTCTTTCTCGCTATCGATGAAGAAAATTTCAGATAATTTTAGCTCGCCTGCGGCAATCGCATCACGCGTATCGTCCGAAATATTAAGCGTCATAATTTCGTCATTGAGCGAAAGACTGCCCGCGCCAAGTGCGGCTTGGTTAAGAGAAATCGTACCTTCCAAAGCGCCGCCATTTTCAATGACAAACTTCTTTATCTCTTCCGCAACATTTGGGTTGTCCGCCATAATGCGTTCAATATTTAATTTTGTATTTTTTTCAAGCGCCGGGTTGTCTGACTGCAAAGGATCATGGTTTTCAGGCTCTAGACCTTTATCGGCTTTACTCACTTGACCCAAAATAAAGTCAATAAAACTCAAACCCTGCGCAGAGTCTTTGGACGCGGCATTGCTGCCTACGTTGCTACCTTGCGCAGTGACCGGAGTTTGTAGTGTGAAAAAGCTCTCTATCGACATCTATGTCATATCCTTTAATTATTACGTCTCGTTTTAGGCGGTCTCAATCACGCCCATGGAGATGCTCTTTTTGTGGTTGTTGTCAATTTCACCTGTGTCGCCATAGCTATAGGTGCGTTTTTCGCGGGCAACATCTTGCGCGGCGCGGCGAATAGTGTTGCCAAGGCGCCCCACTGTGCGCTGCATGCGTGACAGGGAATCAAGGTTTGTGTGCGCCATAGATGTGAAATCTTCCTGCATCTTACGTAGCTGCTGTTTCATGGCTGCTGGCACATCGCGCATTTCTTCTTTGCGCTTAATAATTTCTTCAACGCTGCTCTGATATTGGCGCGCGGCGGCTAGCTTTTCGTCTTGAATAGCCAAAAAACTGCGCGTGTCAGAGGCGAGTAGGGATTTCGTTTCACGCTCATAGACATCTTGTAAATTTTCTATGGTGCGAATGGTTTCTTCCATCGCCTTGTTCGGGTCGCGCGAAAGCATGAAAGCTTTACTACTTGGCGCTTTTTGCCCAGGGTTTTGGTGGTTTTGATAAGAGGTCATATCTTATGCTCCTGTCACTTGGTCGTTATGATTGCCATTAAGATTTTGCTGCTCACCATCCATGTAAATTGGTTTTTTCTGGCCAAGCTCTTGAACGGTAATCAAAGACTCTTGAGTGTCTTTTTTGGTTCTTAGGAAAAGCTGAGAAACAATTTCATTGTTGCTGCGGATTTTTTCACCAAGGGCGTCTTGTAATTTTTCAAGGCGATCTAATAGGCCAGGGTCAGCCGCTCTAAAATCTTCAAGGCGCGCTCTAAATTCATTAGATGCTTTGGCATAGCGGAGAGACATATTGTTCTTCTCGTCTTGCAAAATCGCAAAGCGCGTCATGTCATCTTGGATAAGAGCTTGAGTTTCTTGCTCAGACAGCGCAACTAGGCGCTCCGAGAATTTAATCATCACTTTAAGGGCGTGTGACCTATCTTCAGGCAATAATGTTTGTTCTTTCGCCGCTTGTTTATTCTGTGATGTTTTTGTCATGCTCGCGTCCTTCTGTGTTTATGGTGTTGGATAATTTGTAACTGCTGCCGGGCTGTTCTTGTGCCTCTTGCATTTGAATCATTTGCTGCTTCACTTGGTCGGCAATACCGACAGATCCGGTTTGCGACAAAAGCTTGCCATATTCCTGAAGTAAAAACCCTTGGAAGACCTCTTCACCTTTTCCGCCGCCAAAGGGTGCTGCGGTTTCGATGCCTTCAAACATGGGCTTCATCATTTCAGTCATGAACACGGCCTCAAATTCTTTGGCGGTTTCACCGACCTTTTCTAAATTCTTCGCTTGGCGCGCGGCATTAATATTCTTGCCAATCTTGCCAGTGTCCCCTTGGGACGCCTGCATCAGCGCGAGATTTGTATCTGGAGTTAAAAAATCACTCATTTACATCACCTCTATCTCTGCCTGCAGGGCGCCTGCGGCCTTGATGGCTTGAAGTATGGTGATGATGTCGCGGGGCTGCATGCCTAGGCTGTTTAGTCCCGTAACTAAATCTTGAAGCGTAACGCCGCTATCGAGCGTGGCGAGGCGAACATCCGCGCCCTGATTAACGGATAGATCTGTGCGCGGTACAATTAATGTCTGGCCCTGATCGGCAAATGGATTGGCCTGTGATACTTGCGGCGTTTCATTCACTTTAACCGTCAGGCTACCTTGCGCGATGGCAACGTTGCTTACGCGCACATCCGCACCAATCACAATCACGCCGCTGCGCTCGCTAATAACAATGCGCGCTGGCTGGTCGGGTTGTACGGGCAGTTGTTCAATGTCTGTAATCAGATCTACAATGCTGCCCGGGTAATTGCTGGGGCGCTTTAACATGACGCTGGTTGAATTTTGCGCGCTGGCAAGGTTGGCCGAGGTAAAGCCGTTGATCGCTTGCTCAATGCGGCGCGCCGTTGTGAAATCTGGATTTTTAAGGGCAAGGCGAACCTGTTGAAGCTCTTCTAGTTTAAAGTTTATTTCGCGCTCAACAATGCCGCCTTCTGCAATGCGGCCCGATGTTGGAATATTCTGCGTAATTGACGCTGCATCACCCTGAACACTAAAGCCAGAAATGCTGATCTCGCCTTGCGCCACTGCGTAAACTTCGCTATCCGCGGCGAGTAGGGGGGTAACCAAAAGCGTTCCACCTTGAAGACTAGAGGCATCACCAAGCGAGGATATGCTTACATCAATGCGAGAGCCTTGGTTGGTAAATGGTGGTAGAGTAGCCGTAACCATTACTGCCGCAACATTGCCGGTATTCATGTTTTGGTCGCGCACACTAACGCCAAGGCGTTCAAGCATGGCAATTAAACTTTGCTGCGTGAATGGTGAATTATTTAAACTGTCGCCTGTACCGTTCAGGCCAACAACCAAGCCGTAACCGACCAACTGGTTGTCGCGCACACCCTCTATGTCCACGATGTCTTTTATTCTTGACGTTTTGGCCAGCGCCTCGGGTGAAGCAGACAAAAAGAATAAACCCGCCATCGCAATGATGGCAAAGATAGATAATGTATTTTTTATGTTGTTAAACATCATGCACACTCTTCGTTTATCTTTTATGTTCTGATCACCTCTCATTTTTTGAGATGCTGACCTTGCGCATTTTTGATGCACACATAGAACTGGTGCAGACATATATGCGAAAGACGTGCCAGTTTTAGGCGCGAGAATGATGTTGTTTTTCAATGGTTTGGGTTATTTGGGGGCGATGGGGATAGGAATAATACGCCTGCATGGGCATGTATAACTGCTAACTAGGCAATTCTTTCCACCTATCTTTTCCTCTCGCGAGAAATTAAGCTATACTGAATAGAGTGAAAGGGTAATGAATTCTATGAAAGTACAAGGTCCGGGAAAGACGCAAGCGCCGTCAAAAACCAAGAAAAAAGATAAAGCCTCTGGTGCGGATGGCAGCTTCGGTGATTTTGTGGCCTCTGCGCCCCAGAAATCGGCCCCCGCAAAGCAAAGTCAGTCCATCACAAATGTTGATGCGCTTTTGGCCATTCAAGCCGCAGAAGATCCAACGGCTGGTAAATCTCGCCGTAAAATGCAGCAGCGCGCGAATACAATTTTGGATGAATTAGAAGATTTGCGCATGGCCATGTTGAACGGCACAATGACCGTTGGGCATATGATTAATATTGCTGACGTTGTGGCGGAACACCGCGAAAACGTTCACGATCCATCCCTTACCGCACTTATGGATGAAATCGATTTGCGCGCTCAAGTTGAGCTTGCGAAAATGCGTGTCGTTCTAGACAAAAAATCTTCATCTTAATTTTCTGTTGTCTTAACCGCGCTGCGTGCGTATATTCTCTCATTCTTTGATATTGAGCGTGCTACGAAGTTTAAAGGAATTTAAAATATGACTTCATCTAATAGTGTAATTGTTCCACCGGATTATGACCCTGAAAAAGATAAGGGAAAATTCATGAATCCGGTAATGCTTGAGTTTTTCCGCCAGCGTT
Source organism: uncultured Alphaproteobacteria bacterium (assembly GCA_937128575.1). Classification (GTDB taxonomy): domain Bacteria; phylum Pseudomonadota; class Alphaproteobacteria; order Micavibrionales; family Micavibrionaceae; genus JAGRKE01. The sequence goes on from CAKZMN010000015.1 coordinate 11,758, forward strand.
TGATCGCATGGCGCACCGAGCTTTTAAAGGAATCAGAAGAGACAATCAAAAACACATTGCAAGAAACTGAGCTGCAAAAGCCGGATATTGCCGATCGCGCCTCCGCCGAAACGGATCACGCGCTTGAACTGCGTACGCGCGACCGCGAACGCAAATTGATCAATAAAATCAATAAGTCTATCCAGACCATTGATGATGGTGAGTATGGGTATTGCGAAGAAACTGGTGAGCCAATTGGCATTGCCCGTTTAAAGGCGCGCCCCAACGCATCTATGACTCTTGAGGCGCAAGAACGTCACGAGCGCATGGAAAAAACGCACCGCGACGACTAAGTTCGTTCGCGCTGCGCGTTAATCTATTCAGTAAATTTATAGGAAATCTGCAATTGATGTCGCTGGCGGTGCCAACGTGATTGATTGTATTTGCTGTCTCACCTGCAGCGCGAGCAATTCCGCGCCAGACTCATTTTGGTCATCAACAATCAAATCATCACGACCGGCCTTCAATACATCAATCGTATTGCGGGTAAAATCCTGCCGCGTTTGAATAATACTGAAATTTGAAGCCAGAGAGCTAGAGTAACTGCGGAGTGTGTCTCGTCCATCGCGAATAGTTTCGATTTGGGCACTGATATTATTGATTGAGGTCAAAACGCCGCTGTTAAGCCCCAGTCCAAGTGAGGTCGCATCTATGCCCTCGGTTAGCAAAGTGCTAGAGCCTGTTTCGTTAAAAATACTAGTGAGGTTTTCGTTCTGAAGCAGGCTAATCCCGCGGTAATTTGCGTCTTTGGCGATCAGGTCAATTTGTTCAATAATTTCTTGATATTGCTCTGCCACACCTGGTGGGGGTGTTGGGTTTATGCCGCCGGGTTGTGTTGGTCCCTCGCGCAGGAAGACATTTTGATATTGGCTGTTCCCGCGGGGGAGCGCATCAGAGTCATTGATGAACGTCATGTGGCTGAAATTACCTGTGAAAAATGTACCAATGGGGATTGTTACATGTTCATAATTGCCCGATCCGCTATATTGGTATGTGGGGATGGGCGCGGAATAGCTAATGCCGCCTAGCTGCGATCCGTAAACAAAAAAGCGGTCATTATCGTTGTTGAACGCGCTATCATTGTCAAAACCAATTGCGGCAATTTCTGGCTGCAGAGTGCTGCGATAATCAAATTCTAAAACGGTATTTGCGGTTACGTTGTAATTTACAAGCACGCGCTTCCAAAGGTTGCCATCTAGCTCAAAATTTTCACCCGCATTTGTAACGGCGACCGGCCCGCCGCTATCTTGTCCGCCTGCATAATTCACGAAGTCGGCGGCGGCAGGTCTTATTTGCGTTACATTGGGCGGAACGCCATTGCCCGGCGTGACACCAAATTCCAACTCACCAAGTTCAATCTTTTTACGCACCTCCAAAAGATAGGCTTCGGCCTGATCCAGGAATTGAATATCCGCTTCGATACCGGTTTGAGCTTCTTGAATTGTGCGGATGCTTTGTCCAATACCATCCAATCTGCGGTTGATATCGCTGGCGCGTGCATTCAGGCCGCGCGCGGTGAAAAAGTTTCTAGGGTCATCTATGGCTTGGTTAACTTTAAGGCCAGAAGCAAGGCGCAACTGTACGTCGTCAACTATCCGTGCAGTTGACTGAATCGCGTTAAGTTTTTGCTTTTGCGCGCCGTTTAAAATGTTTCCAACATCAGACGTCATAGATCCTTTCTATCTCTTTTACTGTTTATTTTATCACGCTATATACTCACTTTAAAAAAAGAGCCGACCATAACGTAAAGGTTATACAGGCCGGCTCAAAGGTTAGGGTGGGTAAATAAATTACAACATCATCTTCATCATTCCTGACATCTAATCCTAAGATGCCATGGCTTGTGAGGCTTAACTAGAATGGGAAGACGATGTCATAAAGCTGTTGGCCGTATCGTGGTTGCTGAACATCTGTTATGTGTCCTTCTCCGCCATATGCAATGCGGGCTTCTGCAATTTTCTCGTATGATATTGTGTTGGATGTTGTGATGTCTTCAGGGCGAATAACACCATCAATTTCCAAGATACGCTTTTCAAAGTTCACTAAAACTTCTTGGCGTCCATGAATAACCATGTTGCCATTAGGCAGTAGCTGGGTAATCAGCGCTGCAAGCTGTACCTTCACTTCTTCTTCGCGCTCAATTGTTCCTGTGCCAGAATTGTTAGAGGTGGATCCAAAGTCAGTAAGGCTGGTATTGTTAATCGCCTCTGGTAAAACTCTATCAAGCGCCGCTTCGTAACCAAGTAGAGCGGGGAGCTGCGCATCTTCATTGCTAGAGCGAGAGCGTGAGCTTTCATTCTCAAGCGCTGCTTCATCTTCAATATCGATCATTACTGTAATGATGTCGCCAATATTTGTGGCGCGTTGATCTTTGAAAAAGGTCTGACGATTTGATGCCCAAAGCGAGTTTTTCTCGCGGTTGATGTTTTGTGGTGCAGGCATGGGCAAACTAACGGGTTGATAATTTTTATCAGTAACCGGATTAGCGATTTTTGTCATGTCAGGTGCCTTGCCAATATTGGATATGCGATCAGATGCGCCGCATGCCGTAAGGGCGGAGCAGGCCAATAATGCAAGAGCAAGTTTTGATATGTTATTCATAGCTTTATCCTTTTTCATTCTACTCATTTATCAGTAATCAAAGTGTATCAACGCTAACTTCTTTGGAGGCCGTAACCACCCCCTCAAGCGTTTTGTTAGAGCTGGTATTCACGATGCGAATTGTGTCACCTTTCGCGCCATGCTGTAGCGCCTTACCGCGCGCGGTTAACTTCAATAATCCTTTGTTGAAAATCATCGTCACATACTCGCCGCGTTCAACAATTTTGGGGGATTCAATTTCGTTGGCCTTGATGCTTTGCCCCGCTGTAATCAAACGGCGCGGCGTTGCACCAATCAGGCTATTTGCACTAACGATGAAGTCAGTATTCAAATGTTTTTCAGGAATGGGCATCATCTCAATATCGTGTTGACCAATGATTGTGCCGGCGCGCATGGCTGATTTTAAAACTGGAATTTCGACCAGGTTCTGAATTGATCCGCTGACGCGAGAGCGGTAAATCGGATTGTCCTTTGATGGCGCAACCAATGTTGCTTCAAAGCGGTTTTGGCTCTTATGGAGCTTCATGTCGCTTACACTTACATTGGCTAGCTCACCTTGCGGCAGGATAATTTCTGCCATTTCATCTGGCATAACCAAATTATAAAGACCGTTCAGTCCTTGGTCTTTAAGTGCGTCTTTAAGTGCTGTTTCAATTGCGCTGCGCTCTATCACGGTGGCTGCGCGGCTTAAAACAACGTAGTCGGTCGAGCTTTGCGGGCGCCATTCTAAATCCATGGCCATGGCAATGCGCATTAATGTGCGCGCATTTAAAACCATATCACGGCCTGGGCGTGGGGCGGGGCCCAAAACCTTATCCGCACTATGCGGTAGGCCGTAAAACACATCGCCTAGCGTAATGGTGTTGCCGGAAAGAACGCTGTTTTGTTTCAAATTAATCGCCGAGGCCTTTTGCGGATAAGCAATAACCAGTAATGCGATCAGTGATAAAACGATCACCGCGGTGCATTGTCTTGTAAGCGATATTCTAAACATATTTTTCACCCTTTTCCTAACGCACAGTTTCGTGATTATCGAAGCTGTGTAATGGTTTGCAGCATTTCATCACTTGTTGATATAACGCTGGAGTTCAGTTCGTACGCACGCTGCGCAGTGATCAGTTTTGTGATCTCTTCAACAACATTCACGTTTGATTGCTCAAGCGCGCCTTGGCGAACCGCGCCAAATTCATTTTCATTCGGGTTGCCTGTTGTTGGCGCGCCAGAGGCTTCAGTTTCTGTCAGTAAGTTTTGCCCAATGGCTTCTAGTCCCGTTGGATTCACGAAATTCGCAAGTTGAATTTGTCCTAAATTAGAGCTCGCCGTTTGATTGGGCAGGCTGACAATAACTTCACCAGATTCATTAACATCGATGTTTGTGGCATCATCGGGGATGGTTATACCTGGGTTAACCGTATAGCCCTGAACTGTAACAATTTCGCCGTTTTCATTAATCTGGAACGTGCCATCTCTGGTGTATGCCGTCTCGCCACTTGGTAAATCAATTTGGAAAAAACCTTCACCAAGAATGGCCATATCAAGTGGGTTCTCTGTAATTTGAATAGCGCCTTGTGAGTGCTGGCGATATACCGAACCGGCGCGAACACCAAGACCTAGCTGAAGACCTGCTGGTACGGTTGTACCTGAGTCTGTAGATGTGGAGCCTGGGCGATCAAAGTTTTGATAGAGCAAATCCTGAAACGCGGCGCGGCGCTGTTTGTAACCGGTGGTCGTCATGTTAGCGATGTTGTTGGATATAACATCAACATTAAGCTGTTGAGCCAGCATCCCTGTTGCGCCGATATCGAGTGATCTAGTCATTGTGTTTCTCCTTAATATTCAAATTCTTATAGTGCTTGGTTAAGGCTTATCCGCCCTGGGTTAATTTCTGTATTGCGCCGCGCAATCTTTCATTTTCTGATTGCAAAACATTCTGTACTGATTGGAAGGCGCGTAGCGTATCAATCATGCGCGTCATCTCGATCACCGGCTTAACATTAGATCCCTCAAGCTGGCCTTGTGAGACAACGGTGTCATCACCGGGCAGGGGCTCTGCATCCGTTATGTACTGGTTGTTACCGATGGCTTCCATCTCTTGTATGTTGTCAAATTCGCTAATAAGCAGTTGCGCGATCTGTCCAGCTTGATTGTATATGAATCCACGCTGTTTTGTTTGAATCTCGCTTGATCTCGTTGGTG
>CAKZMN010000016.1 GCA_937128575.1 uncultured Alphaproteobacteria bacterium
AGACCAAACCATGCGCGCCATGGCAGAGGCTGAAAACACGCGCCAGCGCGCAAAGAAGGAGCGCGAAGACGCATCCAAATTCGCCATCACTGGGTTTGCCCGTGATTTGCTGGATGTCGCTGATAATTTGCGCCGCGCCCTAGACGCTGTGCCGCAAGATTTAATTGAGGGCGACATACGCGTTAAAAACGTACTAGACGGCATTGAAGGCACGGAGCGCCAATTGCTGCGCAGCTTTGAAAAGAACAACATCAAAACCGTAAGCCCGCTTGATGAACCATTCGACCCCAACTTCCACGAAGTGATGTTCGAAACCCCCGGCACCGGAAAGCCCGCAGGCACCGTGGTTCAGGTGCTGGAACAAGGATATATAATCAATGACCGCATCTTGCGCCCCGCCCGCGTTGGCGTTGCAAAGGACGAAGGCCAAGGCAGCCCCGACGCCCCACCAACAGATCCGGGCAGCAAGATTGATACCGAAGCCTAAAGCTCAAAATTGACATAACAACAAAATTTCTGTAAATTCCCCTCATCCAAACTTGAATGAGGCAAAGACTGTGGTTCCTAAACCAGACTCGCTATACCTACATGAATTTAAATTGATTTTTGACCCAAGGCATTTACCCGGTGAAAAACGCAATTTAACGAGCGCGTTCAGAAAGAAAGCCTATAACTTTTTCAAACTGACACAAAAATTTAGAGACCGTGTTGAATCTCATTCCGAAGACTTGGATCAATTCGACCTAAGTATCAGAGGCAGAATAATCGATCACATAGATATTGGATATTTAGACCAAACTACAAAAAACTTTAAATTGAAAAAGTTCGACACCAATAGCTGCCTATATATTTTCGAGCATATCTAAAACTTGATGTTTTTCATAAAAAATAGTAATGTTAGTGAAATACAAACAAGGGCACGACATGCGTGAAAGATTAACCCAAAAATTTGCACGATTTTTAATTCCCGGTGGCACATTCATTGATGAAACCGACAGCATTGATGTATCTGGTAAACCCATTGATAAAATTGAAATCCCCGAGGGCGCATGCGCCGTTAGATTCGCAGACAACCCATACTTCGACACAGAGACAGATAAAGAAGCGCCCATCATCTATCTAAATGCAGAAATCATCTCGATCACGGACGCCTTACACTATAACGGCAGCCAGCTTTCTAAAAATATGGCCTTAAAAGACTTTAAAGCCGTCGCCAAAGTAGGCACGCTGAAGGAATTTTTCCGTCCCCTACGCCAACAAGACGTCATCATAGACCCCAATAATGGTTTCAAACAAACTTGGCCACAGCCCAACGAAATTTAGTTCATTTTTTTCAATCCAAGTCCCCCGCTCTTACATAGAAACACTAGGAACAAAAAGAATGTTTACTAGTTAAAATTCTTTGCGCTCGGCTCTAGCATTTGCTGGGTTTCGTGCTATATTCCGTGACTTATATGAAACGTAAGCAAACTTAGGGAATTGTTGGGTGATGCTGCCTAGCGGGTCATCGTAAAAATTCGCCAAACTAAATGAGGTAAAAAATGAGCAAAGTAATCGGTATCGATCTCGGTACAACAAATTCATGTGTAGCAGTAATGGACGGAAAAGAGCCGCGCGTCATCGAAAACGCGGAAGGCGCCAGAACCACACCATCAATGATTGCCTTCGGCAAAGATGGAGAGCGTTTGGTCGGTCAGCCCGCAAAGCGTCAGGCTGTTACAAATCCAGAAGCAACACTTTACGGTATTAAGCGCCTAATCGGTCGCCCGTTTAAAGATCCTAACGTACAAGAAATGGCCAAAACCGCGCCCTTTAACATTGTTGAAGGCGAAAATGGCGATGCATGGGTAGAAGTTGACGGTGAAAAATATGCACCCTCACAAATATCCGCCATGCTTCTTCAGAAAATGAAAGAAACAGCCGAGGCGTTCTTGGGCGAGAAAGTAACAAAGGCCGTAATCACCGTGCCTGCATACTTTAACGACAGCCAGCGCCAAGCTACAAAAGATGCCGGTAAAATTGCCGGTCTTGAAGTGGAGCGCATCATCAACGAACCAACCGCCGCCGCCCTGTCCTATGGTTTGGATAAGGAAAGCAGTGGCACAATCGCTGTTTATGACCTTGGTGGCGGTACATTTGATATATCCATCCTTGAAATTGGCGATGGCGTATTCGAAGTAAAATCAACCAATGGTGACACATTCCTTGGTGGTGAAGATTTCGACACGCGCATCATTGATTACTTGGCTGATGAGTTCAAAAAATCTGATGGCATAGACCTTCGCGAAGACAAGCTCGCGCTTCAGCGTCTAAAAGAAGCCGCAGAAAAAGCCAAGATTGAGCTGTCCTCAACCAGCAACACAGAAGTGAACCTGCCCTTCGTAACAGCAGACGCTTCCGGCCCAAAACATCTTCAGGTGTCCCTAAGCCGCGCCAAGCTAGAGAGCTTGGTTGATGATCTGGTTAAACGCACAATCGAACCTTTGAAATCAGCATTGAAAGATGCGGACCTTAAAGCGTCCGATATTAGCGAAGTTGTAATGGTTGGTGGTATGACACGCATGCCCAAAATCGTTGAAACTGTTAACGAATTCTTTGGTAAAGAGCCACATAAGGGCGTAAACCCCGATGAAGTTGTTGCCAATGGCGCGGCTATTCAGGGCGGCGTTCTTCAGGGCGACGTTAAGGATGTATTGCTTCTCGATGTTACCCCGCTTTCACTGGGCATTGAGACATTGGGCGGCGTATTCACACGCCTGATTGATCGCAACACAACAATCCCGACCAAAAAATCTCAGGTATTCTCCACGGCCGAAGACAGCCAGAATGCCGTGACCATCCGCGTTGCCCAAGGGGAGCGTGAAATGGCCGCAGATAACAAAAACCTTGGTCAGTTTGACTTGGTGGGCATCCCGCCCGCACCGCGCGGCGTTCCACAAATCGAAGTAACATTCGACATCGACGCCAACGGTATCGTACAAGTATCCGCAAAAGATAAAGCCACAGGCAAGGAACAGCAAATTCGCATCCAAGCCTCTGGTGGTCTAAGCGATGCTGACATCGATCAAATGGTCAAGGACGCCGAAGCCAATGCGGATACCGATAAAGAGCGCCGCGAATTGATTGAAGCGCAGAACCAGGCTGAATCTCTGATCCATGCCTCTGAAAAATCAATCGAAGAGCTAGGCGGCGACGTGCCGGAAGAAGACAAGGCCGCCGTTGAAACCGCGATCGAGGATTTGAAAGCCGTCATGGATGGTGAAAACAAAGACGAGATCACCGCCAAGACCGAAGCCCTTCAGCAAGTCAGCATGAAGCTTGGTGAACTTGCATACCGCAAGGCTCAAGAAGAATCAGCCGGCGAAACAGACGCAGAAACGGCCGACGCTCCAGATGGCGAAGCCACCGCTTCAGATGACGAAGTGCTGGATGCGGACTTCACAGATCTAGAGATCGAAGATGAAGATGGCGAAAGCGACAGCGACAGCAAAACTGCGTAAAGCATAGAAATTTTAGCCAAAACTATCCCGGGTCAAAAAATTCGGGATAGTTTATTTATTGTTTAGAAAGCGCCAAACAGTGGATACAAAGAAAACGTCACATTACGATGTTTTAAACATCCCCCCTCATGCCTCTGACGAGGACGTGAAGCGCGCCTATAGAACAATGGCTAAGATTTATCACCCCGATCAGAACCAAC
>CAKZMN010000017.1 GCA_937128575.1 uncultured Alphaproteobacteria bacterium
CAATTTATGCCCGATGTGGTTGTCACGCTTCTTGGTACGAATGATTGGTCCGTGATTAATCCGGGAGAGGAAAAGTTCCGCAAAGGCTATCGCGATATGCTTGCGGAATTGCGGCAGCGTTTTCCGAAAGCTCATATCGTGACAGTCGGTGGGCCGCTGCTCGGCGGAGAGCAAGGGGACGCTATTCGTGACGGGATTGATGGGGCGATGGCGGATTTGGGCGATAGCAACATCTCAACGCTCGACCTGACGCTTTATAACGGCCTACTAAAATGGAGCTGTAATTCGCACCCTGGCCGTAACTCTATGCGTAAGATGGCGAATGAGCTTTCAGCGCATATTTCTGAGGTGAAAGGGTGGAGCTATGAACCACTCTCTATGCCGCCTATTCATGCTGTCAAACCACCCGATTATATGTGGCCCGATGGCAAAGCGCATTTTAACAGCCGCCTGCCTGAGATTGATGCTCAGCCAGTGTTGATGGGGGGCGTGCTGCTCGCGGGCGATAGCATTACTGAGGGCTGGCTAGGCTATGATATTGATCTGGGCGCGGACGTTTCCAATCACGGGATTGGTTGGGATACGGTGACAGGACTAAAAAACCGCTTGCCGCAAATACTCCGCCACACACCAGATAAGCTTTTCATCCTTATTGGCACGAATGACATTGGCTATGATCACCGCAAAGTGGATGTCATGACAGCAGAGTTGCGGGATATTCTCCAAACGCTCAAGCGCGAAAATCCGCAGACGAAGATTTACCTACAAAGCGTCATGCCGCGCGAAGCGGAGACTATGGCTGCAGTCAACGCGGTTAATACAGCCTATCAAGCTTTAGCGGCAGAGCAGGGCATCACCTATATTGATTTAACGCCGACATTTGCCGCGCCTGACGGAACCCTTCGTGAGGAGATGACTTATGATGGTTTGCATCTAAACTTGGCGGGCTACCGCGCATGGTCGAAAGTTTTGAAACCCATAACCTCAACCGTGCCGGGTTGATCGGATTGTTGCAGGATCACGCAATGATGCCCCCGCTCTTCCATGGCACGCAAATAGACATGCGTGTCACTCTCATCTGTGACCTGAAGCCCCAGAATTTCGGTGTAAAACCTCTTTGACGCCGCCAGATCGGCCACATTCAAACAGGTATGGCTCAACCGGATCACATTGAAATCAGGATAAAGGTTCGGTGCGGGAACTGGCATGGCTCACTTTCCTCTTTGAATTGAACGCTTCTTCGGTCCAAAAATATCTCGGGGGAGCGCCAAAGGCGCGGGGGCAGAGCCCCAATTCAACGCAGCCGCCATCACGCGCTTTCCTTGTTCTTGAGACCCGTGCCCAAGTAGGCTTCGATCACATGCTCGTTGGCTTTAATCTGCTCGATCGTGCCTGTGGCCAATTCCTTGCCCTCGGCCATGACGATCACCGGATCGCACAGGCGGCCAATGAATTCCATGTCATGCTCGATCATGCAGAACGTATAGCCGCGCTCTTGGTTCAGGCGCAAAATCCCATCGCCAATGATATTCAGGAGCGTGCGGTTCACACCTGCGCCCACCTCATCCAGAAACACGATGCGCGCATCCACCATCATGGTGCGGCCCAGCTCCAGCAGCTTCTTTTGACCCCCAGAAAGATTGCCCGCCTTTTCATCGGCCAGATGCGAAATGGTCAGGAAATCGAGAACCTCATCGGCCTTGGCCGCGAGCGCGCGTTCCTC
>CAKZMN010000018.1 GCA_937128575.1 uncultured Alphaproteobacteria bacterium
AGTCCGTATCATCAATTAAAACTGTACCTTCGTCAGCTTCATATAGCCCCATAATCAAACGCGCTATCGTGCTTTTCCCTGATCCTATACGCCCGATAATTGCAACTTTTTCACCTGAATTAATTGTGAACGATACGCCGTCTAAAACTTTTCGGTTAACCGCAGGATAGGAGAAACTTACCTTATCAAAGCTTAAATTACCTTTTAGGTCGGGGCGATGAAGGAATTGCTTATGAGGTGGGCGCTCGACTGGTTGCCCCATAATTTTTTCTAACGTCTTAAGCGCTCCGCCGGCCTGATGATAGCGCGTCATCAAATTCGCAATTTGGCCGATTGGCGCAATCGCGCGGCCACCTAAAATCACGCAAGCGATCAGGCCGCCAACACTAAGCGTACCTTCTTGCACCATATACATGCCCGCCAGAACGATAATGATGGATGCCACTTGCTGCAGGAAGGTCGCTATATGAACGCCCAGGCCCGATACAAATCTTGATTTCTGACCGTAGGCCGCATTTTCGCCTATATGATCGCTATAGCGAAGACGAAAACGACCATCAGCGCCTATTGCTTTTACAGTTTCCAATCCATGAATGGTTTCAATCAACAGGCCGTGCTTTGCCTCGGAAGATTGCGTAGCCTTACGCACCAAGCTTTTGAGCGGCCATTGCAAAATCAACCCAATGATAAATACAACTGCAATCATGCCGCTTAATATAAAGGCAATACCGCCGCCTAATTGATAAATTATAAAGAGGAAGAATAGAGTGAAGGGTAGATCAACCAATATCGTTATCGTCGCCGATGTGAAGAAATCACGCACCGAGTCAAAATCTTTCAGCATGTTTGCGAACACACCACTAGAGGGTGGGCGACCAGATAAACGCATATTGAGCACCTGATCATAAATGCGGCGACCGGCAATAACATCGATGCGTCTGCCGGCGACATCTATGAGATAGGCTCTCAAAATACGCATAATTAAATCAAAAACAAAAACGGCGAGCGCACCAATGGCAAGCGCCCACCCTGTTTCTATCGCGTTATTAGGAATGACTCGATCATAAACATTCATTATAAAAAGCGGGCTGGCCAAACCAAACATATTGATAAAAACTGCGCCCAGAAGTGCCATGGCGTATATATTTTTATTTTGGACAACCAGCCCCCAAAACCAATGCCGGTCGGTGTCTTCTAAATGCACGCTATCAGGGTTTGTAAATTCTGATTGCGGGTGAACATATATACAAAACCCTTCATAATCTTTTTGTAACTTGTTCAACGAAACTTCGCTTACCGCTTTGGTTTCTGGCAAATAGACGCGCGCTTTTTTACCCTTAATTTCAAGTAAAACGCAGGCCTGATCATCATTTAGAATAATAACACTGGGCAGAACAGCAGAAGGTATAGACTTTAAAGTCGGTCTTTTAACGGTGCGCGTTTTCAGGCCTAAGCGTTCTGCCGCTTGGCAGAAAAGCTCCGCCCCCATATTGCGAACATCATAAGCCAAACCCGCGGTGAGAGACTCGGGCGATTTTGCCCTTCCAAAATGCGTTGTTAGATAAACCAAACACTCGAGCAAAGGATCAGCATTTACGAGCTCGGTCTTCAAGCCAGATTTCTTATCTTCTGTGTTGTTGTTTTTAGTTTTGCTCATGCGCTAAGGATTTGACCCCCGAAGATGCAACCATAAGCGAGCTTTGCAAACGCCCGATACTGGCCAATACGTTATATTGTGATGCCAAAATTCGATATTCACCATTTAGCTTTTCAAGCTTCGTGCTAAAGAGCTGATTATCTGCCTGCATCAATTGCAGTAAATTAATACGCGCGCCTTCAAACTGCACTGTGTAGGTATCAAAGAGCTTCGTGTTTAAATCCAAACGGTTTTGCTGATTGGTGCGTTGGTTTTGCGATGTTTGTAGCTCCGCATACGCCAAGCGCACTTTATTTTCGAGCTGCCTCTGTTTTTCATTGAGCTTCGATAGCGCCTCTTGATGCTGATATCTTTTTTGTCTGATTTTAGCGATTTGTGCGCCGCCCGTTTCAAAGTCCCAATTCATACGGATAACCGCCCTGCGGTCTTCGGCTTCGCCGCCAATCAAATCATCTTTATCCGTCTTCAGGTATGACAGCTCTCCCTTTAAATCAGGGTATAAACCTGCCCGCTCCGCTTCAATGTCAGCCTCGGACGATCTAGAAGAATATAAAGCAGACTTTAAAGCGGGGTGATGATCCTTAACATAAGAAATTGCATCTTCTAAACTAGCGGGGATGTCAGCCAGCTTAGGCGCAGGCGCCTCCATGTCAGCGCCGGGAAACGCGCCCGTCACCTCAAGATAATCAGCCTCCGCTATTCGCGCTTGCCCCTCATAATCCGTAATAAAACCATCTAAAATAACAGTTACATCTCTGGCTTGTTGATATTCAGAGTCGTCAGAAACACCTTCGTCTACTGATATTTTGATGCGCTCTAAATAATTTAAAACCTTCTTTTGATGATCGCGCAGCATTGATAAGGCGCTTCTTGTTCTTAGGACATTCAAATAAGCTTGCGTCGCACGAAGCGCCAAGTCTTCACCAATATCCAAAACATCCATATCGATCGCGCGCGCTTTTGAAACAGCAGAAGAGACTCGATTTTTTGTTTCGAACCCATCAAATATCATTTGACTAGCGGTCGCCGATCCTTCCCACAGATAAGAATATCCAGAGCCGCGCGTTACGCTCAAGCCGCGGCTTGTACTGTTATCCGCATACATACGGCCGCCAGTTGCCACAACAGACAACTCAGGATAGTAAGCAGAGGCCTCTGCGGTTTCTTCCTCTTGCGCAGCCTTTGATTGCGAGCGCACTGTTTCCACGCCTGGATGATGCATAATTGCCGTGCGCACCATGGACTCAAGCGTTTCTGCCGATGCAGGCTTGACCGACACAGCGAGCAACAAACCACCAAAAATATACATAGGTAAATTAGACTGACGAAAATTCATGAAAGAACCTGCTTTGTTAGGATATCCAGCCTCAGAAAGAGACATGACAAACCTTATGATATTGAATCTAAATAAAAACGCGCACTTATTCAAGCACGAAGCGTATAAATTATTATGATCAACACTTCACAAAACAATAAGAATCATGCATGTTGTTACCCAGTATTCAGTTCATTTTGACCTCATGCATAAAGGGCTAAAATTGTGGGATTAAAAATCGCCGTTTCCAAGGAAACAAAAGAGTTTGAAAAGCGCGTTGCCGCATCCCCAGAAACTGTCAAAAAGTTAGTATCATTAGGATGTTCCGTGAACATTCAATCCGGCGCGGGAAAGGCTGCGTCATTTACTGATGATGCCTATAAAGCCGCAGGCGGGAAAATAACTAAGTCAACAGAAGACACAATTAAATCAGCTGATATTGTGTTGAGCGTGGCGGCGCCAACGGACGCCATTACAAAGCACATCAAAAAAGGCGCGCTGCTTATTGGTTTACTTGCCCCCCATTCAGATCAAAAAATCATCGAAACATGTAAAAAATCTGGAATTGACGCCTTCTCTATGGAGCTAGTACCGCGCATCACGCGCGCACAATCAATGGATGTGCTTTCTTCACAATCAAACCTTGCTGGATATAAGGCTGTTCTAGATGCAACGGAGCATTTCACACGCGCCTTCCCCATGATGATGACGGCAGCGGGCACCGTTCCGCCAGCTAAAGTATTTGTCATGGGCGCTGGCGTTGCCGGCCTTCAAGCCATTGCCACAGCGCGCAGACTAGGCGCTATTGTTTCTGCAACCGATGTGCGCCCCGCGGCGAAGGAGCAGGTCGAATCTCTTGGCGCGACATTTATTGCGGTTGAAGATGAAGAGTTTAAACAGGCTGAAACAGCTGGCGGATATGCAAAAGAAATGTCCAAAACTTACCAACGTAAGCAACAGGTATTAGTCGAGGACACGATTAAGAAACAAGATATTGTGATTACAACGGCTTTAATCCCAGGGCGCCCAGCGCCGAAGCTAATTACCGAAGCCATGATCAAATCTATGCAGCCGGGTTCAGTGATCGTTGACTTGGCGGTGGAAACCGGTGGAAACTCGGCTTTATCTAAAGCTGGCCAAGTTGTTGACGCGGGCGGTGTTAAAATTGTTGGACACAATAACGTACCCTCTCGATTGGCGACTAACGCCTCGGCGCTATACGCAAAAAATATTTACAATCTTCTCGCACTCATCATAGACAAAGAAAATGGGAAGCTTTCCATTGATTGGGAAGATGACATCATTAAAGGCGTTGCTCTTACAAGAGATGGAAAATCTATTCATCCAAACTTCACAGGTGCTAAATCCAAGGCGCCCGCTAAGCCTGCTATTAAGAAGACACCAGAAAAGAAAAAACCATCTGCTAAAAAAGCGTCCTTTAGATCAATTGGCATTCGTTCTACTTCAAAAGCAATCGTTGCACTATCGCCAACTTTCAATTCCTGAATAGCGATATGAAGTGGTGTTTGCGTATTGGCATTAGCTGGAATAATTATTTTATCATTAATTCCATCTTCTGTTTTATATCTAATTTTATCGTCTTTGCGCAATGTAAAGCTGAATGTTACTTCATCGCCAGCATTTGCTGGTGCAAGCTTGGGTGATGTTGATATCACCGGCAACAATATCAAAATGAATGGGTGCGCTCTTCTTAAGGCTTAAAAGAATGTCCAGCATGGCATAAGAATCTTTACCGCCAGACAAGCAAACCATTATCTTGTCGCCATCTTCAATCATTTTAAAATCTTTATCAAGGTCCCCAGAGTTATGGTGATCAAAAAAGATCCCACCCACTCCTCTCATTTCATTATCTCTGTGCTTATTAACAAAGTAGTGATCACAATAGTGAGTATCAAAAAGGTTCAGTCTCGCTAGGGGGCGCAGTATCAATGGGCACCGGAGTGATGATTGGCGCGGGCATTTTTGCATTGACTGGACAGATTGCTCAACTTGCTGGGCCACTTTTTCCGCTTGTTTTCATTGTCGGTGCAATTGCAACCGCATTTAGCGCGTATAGCTACGTCAAGATGTCGAATGCCTGGCCCTCGGCAGGGGGCATCGCGATGATCCTTCAGAAATGCTATGGATCGGGGGCGGTCGCGGCGGGAGCGGCGCTTTTGATGGCGCTCAGCATGGTGATCGCGGAAAGCCTCGTCGCACGGACATTCGCCACTTATGTCTTGCGGCCTTTCGATATCACGGGCGGGCCACTTGTGCCCGTTCTGGCGGTTGCCGTGATCGTGTTCGCATTCTTGGTCAACATCGCAGGAAACCGCTCCGTCGGGCTATTCTCTCTAATCATGGCGGCGATCAAGATCGGGGGCATCGCGCTGTTCGGTATCGCAGCACTCTGGTCAAGCGGGTTTCAGTTCGCAGCCGCGTCAGAAACGGCCGAGACCTTTGGAGTGACAGGCTTCATCGCGTCCGTTGCGCTGGCGATCCTTGCCTTCA
>CAKZMN010000019.1 GCA_937128575.1 uncultured Alphaproteobacteria bacterium
CGTGATGTTTTGCCGTTTTTGTTTATGTTTTTGCCAGTGTTTTTATATGGCCTGCTGCGCGATAGGCCGCGCGCGATTGCCTATGTTCTTGGGGCGATCTTGATTGTGGGGTTTTGTTTTGCTATCCGCGCCAGTCTTGATCATCTGGATGCCTCGCTATCATTTTTAGGGATCTTGCCGGAGGCGGGGGAGCTGACCTATCTTGCCAATTCACCGACTGTTTTGTTTGCTGCGCTGTTTTTGCTTGGCGCGGGTGCGCGGCGTTTTGTAACGCAAGCGGGCATTAAGAATGCAGGGGTAGCCATGGGCATGATTGCACTGGGCGCTTTGATTTTATTGCCTATGATTTTAAGTGCGCAGCGCGCCAGCCTTGGTTATGTGACGCTTTATGTTTGCATCTTGGTGGGGCTGGGCTTATGGCGCTCACCCTATCGCAGTTTGTTTTTAATTGCGCTTGTCGCTGCTTGCTTGGCGCCGATATATGGCGTGATTGGCGGCGCGGCGCATATGGTGATTGATAAAACCAGTCTGGTTGGGTTTAACATGCGATTCGAAGAGATAGCCGCCGTATGGGGCGTGGTTTCTGATGGGCCGCTCAACCTTATATTTGGGCAAGGCTGGGGCGCGGGGTTTGAATCCCCTGCGGTAGGCGGTGTTCACGTGAATTACACGCATAGTTTGTTTAGCTCTGCGCTTTTGAAAATGGGTCTTTTGGGGCTCGCTCTCGTGGCGTTTTACATGTTTTCTATGGCGATGATTTTGGCGCGCGGGCTTTTTCGCTATCCTCTTTTAACCCTAGCGCTCGCAGGGCCTTTTGCCATTAATGCCTTGCTTTATGCGAGTTTCAAATCACTCGATTTTGGTTTGATCCTGCTATTGATTATTGTTTTGCAGATTAGTCACCAAAATTCTGGGCAAGAACCGCGCTGAAACATTGCAATGTAGTGCGCGCTAATGTACGAATAAAGGCAAGCCACAATAAAATTACAATTCACGTTTTTATAGCGTTTTTCAGGAAGGTTGTCTTAGAGACACATCATGCGTAAGCCATCCGTCATATTTATGAATCGTGTATATGCCCCTAGCCGCGGCGCGAGTGGTCGTGTTTTGCGTGATTTGGCGCGCGGCTTTATCCGCGAGGGCTGGCAAGTGACGGTGATTACCACTGGTAAGAAACCCGGTATGGAGCTTGATGGCGCGGTGCGTGTTTTGCGCGTAAAGAGCGCGGGTAAGCCGAAAAACGCGATTGCGTATGCTTGGATATGGCTTAAAATGTTTATCGTTGCGCTTCGTCAGGGCGCGCCGCATTTATTAATCACTCAAAGCGATCCACCGCTACTTGCCGTTGCTGGGCAGGTGGTCGCGCGTTTTAAAAAATGTCGTCACATCCATTGGTGCCATGACGTGTATCCGGATTTGTTTCCTGCGCTGGGCGCGAAATTTCCAAAATTTATTATGCGCTTTATGAAGAGCCGCACTTTGTCCGCTTTGAAGGCTGCCGATAAGGTAGTGACGATTGGGCGCTGCATGGCGAAGCATTTAACCAACCAAGGGTTGGAATCCAGCAAGATTACGATGATTCCCAATTGGCCTGATCTTGAATTAACACAAGGCGACGGCGGGGCTGCTGTTTCTAAATCACATAAGGGATTGCCGCCGGAGAAAGTTTGGTTTGAGGGCGCGAAGCCGTTTGATGAGCAAATTAAAGACGGCCCTAAATTCCGCGTTTTATATGCGGGCAATATTGGTTTGGCGCATCCCATTGAAACCATTTTGGCGGCCGCAGAAGTTTTGAACACTGACAATCCAGAGATTGAATTTGTGTTTGTGGGTGACGGCCCGCGCTTTGATGAAATTTCAAAACGCCGCGGTCATGGAGGGCTGGATAATATACGCCTTTTGCCCTATCAGCCGATTGAACGCCTTCGTCAAATCATGGAAAGCGGTGATGTGCATTTGATTTCCATGAAGGATGACGCAGCAGGCTTGCTGGTGCCGTGTAAGTTATACTCCGCTTTTGCGGCGCAGCGCCCTTGTGTTTTTGTGGGCCCGTCACATTGTGAAGCGGCGCATATTATTGAGGAATATAAGGCCGGTTATGTCACGGCACAGGGTGATGTTGATGCGCTGGTCGCGCAGATAAAGAATTACCGTTTCAATAGTGATGATTGGTTTGCGGCCCAAAAGGGCGCGGCTGCCGCTGGTGAAGTTTTTGTGCCAAGCGCCGCTATTGATGCGTGGGTTGATCGTGCATGGAGCGTGATTAAAAACGAAGTGCCTCGCCCTGATGAAGCATCGAAAAAGGCAGCGCCAAAGGCCGATGAAAGCACTCAAGAAAAATCCAAGCCCCACGTGGAGGCCGCGTAAATGAGCGCTGATCATAATATGCAGGGTAAAACATTGCGTGATGTGTTTGGCGATTTATGGCGCGCTAAATATGCGCTGGCGCTGGGCATGGTTTTTGGTCTTGTTCTGGCCGCAGGTTTCGTGATGAGCGCCACGCCGCATTATAAATCACACATGCTTATTTCCCCCGCCAATCCGATGAACAGCGCGGAGACATCATCGTTAATGGCGGATGATAATTTATTCGCACTCAGATATTTGGTGCAGCGCGTTGGCGTTTCGAATTCTTCAGAGTTTTTGCGTTTTGAAAACACCTATGACGGGGCGAGCGTTGCTGAAGTCTTGTTGCAAGATCCTAAAATTGTTTCTGGTTTGAAGTTAGATCAGGCCTTTGAGTTTTCAGACGCCAAAGAAAATTGGAACGCTGCGGAGCTATCAAGTTATATTGATGACCGTGTGAAGTTGGAGCCGGTGGGCGCGAGTGCGATGCGCCGCATGGTATATTTACATCCGCGCGCCGACTTTGGACAGTATTTTTTAAATGCTATCCATGCGGCGACGGATAATTTAATTCGCAAAACAATCAGCACCGAAGCCACGCAGCGCATTGTGCATCTTCAGGCGTCTGTGCGCCAAACGAACAACCCTGATCATCGCCGCGCTTTGACTTCTCTTCTGATGGAGCAGGAGCGTTTGCGGATGCTGGCCTCTGTCGGTACGCCCTATGCGGCGGCGGTGGTGGAGCGCCCGGCTTCTAGTGCTAAAACAGTTTGGCCTTCGGCTGCGCTTGTGTTTGCCGCGTTTATTGCGGTTGGCGGGCTTGCCGGTTTTATAATTTACAGCGCGTTTAATCCGGCGGCGGTGCAGGGGCGCGGCGCGCATAGTCCGGCTGCCAAACCCGTTTCGGCAAAGCGCTGGTTTAAAAGCGATAGCGGTAATGCCAATCGTCCATTGAGCGGACAAGCCTTTAAAGCGCTAAGCGATGATGAAGCGCGCGATGTTGGCTAATCGTTCGATGAGTGGTCGTCCTCATAAAATTCCAATTTCTGTAATTGTTGTTACCAAAAATGAAGAGCGCCGCGTTGCGCGCTGTCTTGATGCGCTGTCTGATTTTTCCGAAGTGATTATTGTTGATTCGATGAGTGATGATAAAACACGCGAGATTGCCGCGACAAAAGGCGCGCGCGTCGTTCAGTTCACGTGGAATGGGCAATATCCAAAAAAGCGTGGTTGGTGCCTTGCGCATCTAGATACAGCGCATGATTGGATTTTGTGGATTGACGCGGATGAAATTGTGACGCCTGCGCTGGTTTCTGAATTGCGCGCGCTGAATTTAGGCAAGGCTTATGGCGGGTATTTCATTCGCGGGCGTTATGTGTTTGAAGGGCAGGCGCTGCGCTTTGGATTAAAGAACAACAAGCTGGCGCTGATGAATAGGGGCGCGATGGAGTTTCCCGTTATTGATGATTTGGACATTGAGGGGATGGGCGAGATTGAGGGGCATTACCAACCTTGTCTGAAAGACGGGCAGGGAGATTTGCGCATTGGGCAAATATCTGCAGCTTTGTTGCATGATGCTTATGATGATCCTGCCGCTTGGAATGCGCGTCACGTGCGCTATGCGGCTTGGGAGCGGGCAATGGATACGCGCGGCGCTTGGCCGCGTGAGCAGAGCGCGGCGCGGCGTATTATAAAGGCCATATTCAAGGCTTTGCCGTTTCGCGGGGGCGCAGCATTTTTGCATTGTTATGTTTGGAAGCTTGGTGCGCTGGATGGCGCCCGCGGTTTTCGTTTTGCCCGTAGCCGGCATCAATATTACCGCATGATTAATCAGGTGCGTTTTAGCGCGCGGTAAATTTGAGGTGCGCGGGTTTTTAAAGTCTGCGCCGCTGCCTGCCGGATTGTAATCATGCGCCGCTGCAATGGGGAGCATAAATTAAGCGCGGCGCGAATTTCATTTTCCTCCGTTCTTGCTGCGCTTGCATTTACCTGTGACAGGCCGCCGGCTTCGAATACACATAGCGGGAAATTACAGTAATATGCTGCGCCTATTCTGCGCAAAAATCGTGCGGTGAAATCGTAATCTGCGGCGAGTTTATAGTTTAAATTATAGCGCATATCACCGAGGGCATGGCGTTTATAAATCATGGCCTGATGGTGGGTGATCATGCCGAGACTGATTTTTTTATGGTTACGGGCGGTTTTATAAATGGGGCGAGCGCCCTCAATTTCTTCGTAGCAATCGCCGTAGAGAAAATCGGGCTCATGGTGCTGCTCAATAGCGTTAGAGATGCGCTCTAATGTGTCTGCGGCGGGTAGGGTGTCGCCCGCATTTAGGAATATTAGATATTGGCCCTTTGCGCTCTCAATACCCTTATTCATGGCATCATAAAGCCCCTGATCAGGCTCGCAAATATGGCGCGTATTTATCTGCGTTAACCATTGCGCTGTCCCGTCGTCAGATGCGCCATCAACCACAAGCCATTTGTAACCTTTAAAGGTTTGATTTAAAATAGATTTTTGTGTTTTTTGCAGGCCGCTTATGTTGTTCAACGTCACTGAAATTAGTGTGATCAGGGGCGTTTTTGTTTCTGCATGCGGCATCTTAAGGGCTCTAATTCATCAAATTTTAACTAATTGTGACCTATTATAGAGCAGGTAAAACTGCGGATAGGCAATAGAGAATCAAATCGTTTTATTACGCCGCGCAGCATTGATTTAGGTATTTAAGGGGCTTTCATGGATAATATTCTAAGCGGAATTGCGCAACAGGCTACCAAAGACCAATCTTTGGAAGAAAAAGCGCGTATCATGAATGCTTATGTTGAGTTCCAAGAGGGCTTTGCAGCAATGGGCGAGTTGGGCGAGGTGTTTTCACAATTATTGAGCGCTTTAATGCCGGGCTTTGATTTTAAGTCCTTTTCTGAAAAAAGTGATTCTCTCAATGAAACCATTAAAGAAATGAAGCACTTGGCTGGGGAACTAGCGGATGAAGCGAAGAATGGTGATATTACGCAGGAAAATATTATAGGGCACATAAAAGATTCTGCTGCTCAGTTGGGGCTTGATGAAGCGCAGACAGAGGCATTGGTTGTTGAGGCAACGAAAGAACTACAAGGCAAGAATTTATCTGAGATGAATTTTGAGGAATTTGCTCTTGAGCTTGGTAATAAACCTTGGGCGCATAAGAGCGGTATTGAATCTGCAGAAGTTACGAAAGCTGGTGTGCAGTTAAGCCACAAGGCCGATAATGAGCATGTTGAATATAGCGCTGCGATTAAGGTTGAATCATTGGACGACCTTCCTTTTAAAGATGATGGTTTAGTGGTTAGTCAGCCACGTCACGATGGTGAATTTGATCCCATGGAAAATGTTAGCCGTGGAGATGTTGAGGCCTTTATAAAAGAGTCGGGCGGCGCAGTTTCCTTTCAACTGGTTCGCGATGCGGATACAGGGGTGAATATTGGCGCGGCGCTTTTGAATAAAGACGGTGAAGGCCTGCATTTTGATCCAACGGTAGAGATGACTATGAATGAGCTTGATGAAGCTTCAATTGCGCGCCTAAAAGAGGCGGAGCCGAAAGCTCTTGAGGTTGAGATGAAGCCAGCTGTTGAGTTGTCTGTTGAAAACCCTGCCATTAAGGTAGACTTGATGGAGCCCAATATGGGCGCTAATGGTCCTAGCTAGAACTAATTTTAATCTTCACGTACATCATCAATAAATATGGCGGTAATGGCTAGGTTGCTTAAAATTTGGCTGATGTCTTTTGCGCTTTCAATGAAATCGAATGGCTTTGGGTCGCGCGGCACAATGATGGTTGAGCCGGGCGGAATGAACGCTGCCTTGTGGTTCCATGCACTGACCTGAAGAGGCTGCGCACTTCCGTCGGGGTAGATTACGAAGGTGCGATCTTTATCGGCGTGGAAGGAAAATCCTCCAGCCTCGTGGATGTAATCAATCGGGTCTTTGTTTTCACGAAATTGTAGAGATGCTGCGGATAAAACTTCGCCGCGCACGCGCACATTTAATGATCGTTTCGGGATGAAGATGCGATCGCCAGATTCGAGCAATGCATCAAGTTCTGGTCTGGTTTTTAGTTTTGCTAAATCAGCTTCAATGGTAATGCGACCAATGCCTTGCGCATTTTCTAACTCATCAGCCAGCGCTCTGGCTTCGGCTATTTTTGCTGCGTTTATTTTCTCATCATTCATTTCTAATGCTGCAGCAATTGAGCGTTTTATATCGCGCGATTGTGCTTTGAATCTAGACACTTCCGCTTTGCGTTCGCTCTCGCGGCTGAAGATCGCGCCGTCGGGATAGGCCTGCGCTGTGAAACCGCCTGCGCGTTCCAGCAGATCGGACATTTGATCGCCAGGTAGTAAATCGTAACGGCCTGGGTTTTTAACCTCCCCAATGATCAGGACGCTTTTATCTTCCAGCTTTTTAAACTTCTGATTGATGCGCACCGCGTCTCCGGCATTGATGATGATGTTTTCGGGATTGTCCTCGCGCAAATTCACGCGCGTGCGCTGCGTTCCTGCGCCGCCAGCATCGGACGTGATTTCTATGTTGTTCGTATTGGCCTCCAGCGTTAGGCCGCCCGCCACGGCCAAAAGATTATCTAGCGTTGTGCCTTCGCCCACGGGATAGGGGCCGGATTTTCGTACGGCGCCGCGCATAAAAACGCTGCGTTCTCGCAGGAAAGAAACCATGGATGGATCATCGATTGTTGCGCTGTCTTGCTGTCCCTGTATGTCGCCTGCGCTTCGTGATCCCTCTGAGGCTTGCGGGCTTTCTTTTGTGTCTGACAAAGCATTGATTTGTGCGGTACTGAACAGATGCACGGCGTCCCCATCATGAAGCTTTTGATCATACTCGCCCTTTAGCACAAGGCGCAGCGGGAAGCTGATGATTTTGTGGGTTAGCTGCTCGCTGTCCCAGCGCTCAATGGCGGCGATGAGGGGGTATATGTTTTTGCCCAGCACATCTTCGGAGGATAGAAGTTCCGACAGACTAAGGTTCTCATCAAGGGCGTGTAGGCCCGGCCTGCGTGTATGGCCGAGTAGCTCGATCATGCCTGCACGTTTTTCCGTACCTTTCGAAATCATAAGGACGGATCCATCACCGAATAATGGTTTGAAGGCCTCGTGAATTTCACGGACGGTTTCTTTGCCGTCTTTTGTGACTTCTAACTTTATATGGCGATTTTTACCGGGGGCCAGAACGCCGCCGCCTAGCTCCAGCATTTCATTGAGGGTTAGTTTTTCGCTGCGGTTTTCGGGTTGGTGGCGCATGCCTTTTATCGCGGGGCGTATTTCATAAATGCCGGGGCGTTTTGCCTCGCCCGCAACCGCGATTGTTGGGCCAATGGCGGGCACAACCAAGCGGTCACCATCGCGTAGCGCAAGATCCATGGTCGAACTGCCATGCATAAGCAGGCCATAAATATCGATAATAGTAGAGCGCCCATTGCGCACCAATTTAATCTGGCGCAGTGATCCAGTTTTTTGCACGCCGCCCGACTGCATCAGGGCATCAAGAACGGTGTTGAATACGGTCATGGTTTGGCGGCCGGGCTTTTTGACGTGCCCCACAACCAAGATGCCGATTTGACGGACGCTAGATAGGGAAACAAAGGCTTCGGTGTTGTGCAGATTGTCTGCGGCGGCCTTGATGGATTGGCGCACCTGTCCGATGCTGCGGCCTGCGGCGGGGATGGGTGGAAAGTCTTGAATGATTATCAGGCCGCGATCATTCACCGTATAGGCGCCGCGATCATTGCGCTG
>CAKZMN010000020.1 GCA_937128575.1 uncultured Alphaproteobacteria bacterium
TGGCGTCCTTTATGTGAATAATGAACGTGTGGCGATGGAACGCGTCGGCGTGGAAAGCTTCATCGACGGTTACGGCAATGAAGCGTCTGCAGATTTGTTCAACGAGACCTTCGCGGGCGGTGAGCCACACGCCATTTATGACGCGCAAAAGAATAGCCCCAAGGACAACACCCAAGTCCAAACTGTCCCCGCGGGTCATTATTTCATGATGGGCGATAACCGCGATAATTCTCAAGATAGCCGCGTGATGAACGCGGTTGGTTTTGTGCCATTTGAAAATATTGTTGGTCGCGCGGATTTCATTTTCTTCTCAACCAACGGTAAGGCCAGCTTGTTTGAAGTTTGGAAATGGCCATGGGCCGTGCGTTATAATCGCTTCTTTGACTCGATTGATCCTATCCGTCCAGAAATTTCTGAAAAGACAGAAATTCCAAATGCTTCAACGATTGACGAGCTGAGCAAGGATAAGAGCGAGGAACAATAAGCCATGTCCATGCGTCCCGTTGAAGAGCTTGAAAAAGAAATTTCTCACAGCTTCAAAAACAAAGACCTGATCAAGAATGCTTTGACGCATTCTAGCACGGGGCACTCAACCAACTATGAACGCTTAGAGTTTTTGGGTGATCGCGTTTTAGGTTTGATCATCGCGCAGATGTTATTTGAAAAATTCCCGAATGAGCCTGAGGGCGATCTGGCCAAGCGCCTTTCCGCATTGGTGCAGGGCACGTTCTTGGCAGAGATAGCGCTGAAAATTAACCTCGGCTCTTACGTTGTTTTTTCAGACGCGGAGCGCCATGCAGGCGGCGCGCAGAACGCAAATATTTTGGCCGATGTTTTTGAATCCGTTATGGGTGCGCTGTATCTTGATGGCGGTTTTGAAAAATGCCAAAGTTTGGTAGAGCGCCTCTGGGCAGATGGGTTTTTCGAAATGAAGGCCCCGCCGCAACATCCAAAAACAGCGATACAAGAATGGGCGCAGGGTAAGAATTTGCCGCTGCCGAACTACGAAATTAGTAACCAAAGCGGCCCTGACCATATGCCGATATTTGATGTAACATTGACGGTTGAAGGGCACGCCCCTGTGACCGCCCGCGGCGCATCACGGCAAGAAGCAGAAAAGAACGCCGCGCAAGCCTTTATGGATAGCATCGATGAATAACCAAGCCCCACCAGAAGAATATGAAACAAAATGCGGGTTTGTCGCGATTGTCGGTCTGCCCAATGCCGGTAAATCAACATTGACCAATGCGTTGGTTGGATCAAAAATTTCAATCGTATCGAAAAAGGTACAAACCACACGCACACGCATCATGGGCATTTTAACCCAAGATCAAAATCAAATAATTTTGGTTGATACGCCCGGTGTGTTCCGCCCGAAAAAGACCTTGGAAAAGGCAATGGTGAAGGCCGCTTGGGACGCATTGCCGGACGCGGACGTGGTTATTCATTTGATTGATGCCACCGCAAAGAACGTTGTCGAAAATAATAAAATGATTATCGAGCGTTTGAGTAAGAAAGCCAAATGCCTGCTGGTTTTGAACAAGGTTGATAAGGTCAATAAACCAGAATTGCTAGCGCTGGCCACCGCGCTAAATGAAGAATTCGATTATGATGCGACCTTCATGATTTCCAGTTTGAAACATCAGGGGCTGGATCAGATGCTCGCCGAAATTGGCAAGCATATTCCAAACGGCCCATGGATGTTTGAAGAAGATCAAATCACCGACATGCCCATGCGCATGATGGCGTCGGAAATTACGCGCGAAAAAGTGTTCGAGCAACTTCATCAAGAATTGCCCTATGAAATAATGATCGAAACCGAAAGCTGGGAAACATTCGATAATGGTTCTGTGAAAATCAGCCAAATCATTTACGTCCAGCAAGACTCGCAAAAGGGCATCGTGGTCGGCAAGGGCGGCAGTCGCATCAAACGCATTGGTGAAGCCGCGCGCCTTGAAATTCAAGAGTTGTTTGATATGCGTGTGCATTTAAAATTGCACGCCAAGGTTCAAGAAAATTGGGCGGAGCGCGCAGAGAATTATCGCCTTATGGGTCTCGATTTCTAAAAGTTTTTTTATTTACACAAAGCATTTGTGGATTAACGAATTTTTTTTTCAGCTTCCGCTTGGCATCGCGATTCTGCGGTGCTACTGTGCAGACTTCTAGAGCAAATTGTGTGAGTTTTTTCTTGGTTTTTCAGGCGCTTAGCCTGATTTATTTTGACGTGGGAGACGTATAATATGAGTTGGACTGATGATCGTGTTGATGTACTAAAAAAGCTTTGGGGCGAAGGTAAAACTGCCGCTGAAATCGCCAAGGAGCTTGGAGGTGTAACGCGCAATGCTGTAATCGGCAAAGCTCATAGATTGAAACTTTCAAACCGTGTTTCTCCCATTCAGCAGAATAAAAAGCCCGCCCCTGTAAAGGCGCCGGTGGAGAAAAAAGCCAAGCAAATTATCATTGAAGATAATGATAGAGAAAAGCTTACCTTAATCGAATTATCCGCAGGCATGTGCCGCTGGCCCATCGGCGACCCACGTGACAAAGCCAATTTTGGTTTTTGTGGTGGCGAGTCTATGCCAAGCCTTCCGTACTGTACCGAGCATGCAAAAGTTGCATATCAGGCCGCAACACGTAACCGCATTTTGAAATCTGAAAGCCAAGCTGCTAAAGCGACAAAAATGGCGCAAAAAGCAGCCAAAACTAAAAAGGCCGCCAATCAATAATTAAGACTTATATTTAATAGTAATTTAAAAGACGCGCGCATTTAATCATGCGGGCGTTTTTTATTGTCTGTAGAAATGGAAATAAATAAAAGCGACATGGGCATTATCGAATAATCGTAAGATCAACCGCTTCACGGCCCTTATCGACAGTTTTCAGCTTTACCTTAACGCGCTGACCAGCTTCTAGCTCTTCTAGCTCCAGCTTATCTAGCAATGATTTATGAATGAATACATCCTTCATACCATCATCGGGAATAATGAATCCAAAACCCTGTTCGGGTTTATACCATTTCACAAGCCCGCCCATGGTAACGGTACCATCTTCATCGCTGGCCTCCGGCATGAGGTTCACTTCGCCTTGAGAAACAACCTCGACAACATCCTTAACCTGCTTTCCCTTCGGTCCATCAAACAAGGTACACATCAAAACCGCGCCTTCACCAATGGCGTGAAATCCCGCTTCTTGCAGTGTTGTTATATGAATGAAGGCATCAAAAGACTCATCTTCGGGCACAACAAAGCCAAACCCCTTGGTCCCATTGAACCATTTAAGGTGGAGCTTAAGAGGTTTAATTTCACCCTCTGGTAGGGTTTCTTCGGATGGTAGTGTGTTCAAAGCAAAAATCCTTGGATACTAAGTGTACGCATGAGCAGCGCGAGGAACGCATGCGATCAATGCAACCTTATATTGCCTCATATTTAACAAGAAATCCAGCAGATTTAACCACAAGATTAATAAGTGAGCGATAGCTTAGATTAATTTCTTTAGAAATTTAGGGTATGATAAGAAAAGTAACAGAAGAGATGATCATGAACGACCAAATACACCCATGGATAGAAAATTATGCCCCCGGCGTTGATTGGGCCCTTGATCTAGAGCCCGGCAGCGTATTTTCTATGCTGGATGAAACGGCCGTAAGCTATGGTGACCGACCAGCCTTTGATTTTTTAGGAAAGAAATATAACTCTTTGTGAAAGAGATTAAAACACCTACCGATATATAAATTCTTGTTTATAAATACTTCTCTTCTCGTTTTCGCTTTCAATAACTCTATTGGCAATATCTAAACTG
>CAKZMN010000021.1 GCA_937128575.1 uncultured Alphaproteobacteria bacterium
AAAGCGTCGCGTAACCAACTGCCATCTCTGACTTGTTACCCGTGGAAAGCACCATATAACCACTGGCGTTAGACAGCGCCATTAATATAAGGCCGCGGCTGCGTGGTTGTATGTTTTCAAATGTGGTGGAGGGCGTGTTTGCGTCAAAATGCGGGGCAAGCAAATTATTAAACGCGGCAACGGGCTGTTCAATGGAGATGTTATCCAGACGCACACCTAAATTATCGGCCAAGCCTTGCGCATCATCGAGGCTGTCTTGAGATGTGTATTGCGAGGGCATCATAACGCAGTGAACCCGGTCCGCGCCCAGCGCATCAACCGCGAGAACCGCCGAAAGCGCGCTGTCGATACCGCCAGACAGGCCAATAAGAACGCCGCCAAAATTATTTTTATTAATGTAATCTTTTAAACCTAAAACAAGCGCTCTATAAAGGCGCTGCGTATCATCTTCAGCATCTGCTGCTGCGCTGGCGAGCGTATATAAGCCTTCTTCGAAATACGGCGCGGAAAAAATGGGCGCACCATCGCCGTTCAATACAAACGAACCACCATCAAACACAAGCTCATCTTGGCCGCCAACCTGATTAACATACACAAGCGGCAGGCTAGTTTCTTGCGCGCGGTCTTTGGCGTGCTGCAAACGAATATCGTCTTTATCTGTTTCAAACGGGCTAGCGTTGGGTACGATTAAAATCTCCGCGCCTTGTGATTTTAAATGCGCCGCCACATCGGCAAACCACATATCTTCACAAATCATAATACCCAGCGATGCGCCGCGAAACGCGACGGGGGTGGGCAGGTCGCCGCGCGCGAAGATGCGTTGTTCATCAAATACGCCATAATTCGGCAGGTGATGTTTGGCGATGGTGGTTATAATCTTGCCGCCTTCAATTAAATGAACGGCGTTATATATTTGCCCATCAATATCCCACGGACACCCGACAAGCGCGCCAGAATTTAGCGAAGTACTTTGCTTGACCAGCTCATCAATCGTACGTTTCACGCTTTCAATGAAAAAGGGTTTAAGGATCAGATCCTCTGGCGGATAACCGCACAGGGCAAGCTCTGGAAATACAACCAAATCAATTTCATCACCAGCTGCGCGCCAGTGCTGCAAAATTTTATCGGCATTAGCGGATAGTGCGCCAACAGTTGGGTTAATCTGCGCAAGAGCAATGTTGATCGGCAGCTTGTCCATATCTCTATTCTGCCGCTGCAGCCTCAATGGTGTGAAGGTTGCTGTTTTTACGCACGTCCTTCAATTCATCAGCGATCAAAAACGCAAGCTCCAAGGCTTGGTTGGCATTCAGGCGTGGATCACAATGTGTGTGATAACGGCTGGATAAGTCTTCATCACTAATCGCCTCTGCGCCGCCAACACATTCGGTGACGTCTTGACCGGTCATTTCAAAATGAACGCCGCCCGGATGTGTACCCTCCGCCTTATGCACGGCAAAGAAGCCTTTGACCTCTTGCAAGATGTGCTCAAAGTTACGCGTTTTATAACCGGACTCTGATGTGGTTGTGTTGCCATGCATTGGATCACAAGACCAAACCACCTTGCGGCCTTCTTTTTTCACGGCGCGTACAAGCGGGCTGAATTTCTCTTCAACCTGATCATGTCCCATGCGCGCAATCAACGTTAGGCGACCCGGTGTGTTTTCGGGGTTAAGCTTATCAATTAAACGCTACAACTCATCAGGCGACAAATTCGGTGAGCATTTAAGGCCCAATGGGTTTTTAATGCCGCTGACATATTCTATCTGTGCATTTTCT
>CAKZMN010000022.1 GCA_937128575.1 uncultured Alphaproteobacteria bacterium
GAAATGCGCCTCACCAATCTTTTCACCATCCGCGCCCAATATATCTGCATGGACGGCGGCAGGCGTTTCAGATGCGGCCTTCACCGCATCCTCCGCATAAGCCGCGCCAGAGATAGATAAAGCCGCAAGAGCAAGTACGAAATGCTTCATGATTTAAGCCGCCATAGCCTGTTTCGTGGCATCAACAACTTTGCGCGCCGCATCATCAAGATCATTTGCAGAAATGATCGGCAGACCGGAACTCGCCATCAAAGCCTTACCCGCTTCAACATTCGTGCCCTCAAGACGCACAACCAATGGCACCTGAAGATCAACTTCCTTCGCCGCAGCAATAACGCCCTCGGCAATAACGTCACATTTCATGATGCCGCCAAAGATATTGACCAAGATGCCCTTAACATTGGGATCGGATAGAATGATTTTGAATGCCACTGTAACGCGCTCGGCTGTCGCCCCACCACCAACATCCAAGAAGTTCGCAGGCTCGCCGCCATAGAGCTTAATGATATCCATCGTAGACATCGCAAGACCCGCGCCATTAACCATACAGCCAATGTTACCGTCCAAACGCACATAGGATAGCTCGTTATCTGTTGCGATTTTCTCTGCCGCGTCTTCTTCTGTTTCATCACGAAGCTCGGCTACATCCGCATGGCGGAACAAAGCATTACCATCGAAGCTCATCTTCGCATCAAGCGCCATAACCTCATCACCAACAGTGATAAGCGGGTTAATTTCGATCACTTCCGCATCTAGCTCAGTATAGGCTTTGTACAAATTAGCGAACAACGTAACAGCGCTCGCCGCCTTTGCGCCCGTAAGTTCAAGACCAGCGGCCAGCTTTTCACCATCCGCCTGCGTGAAGCCCGCATCTGTGTCTATCGCAACATTAATGATTTTCTCTGGATGCTCTTCCGCAACCTCTTCAATATCCATACCGCCCTCGGTAGAAACCATGAAGGCCACCTTGCTCTGACCGCGGTCTAGAACAACAGAAGCATAATATTCTTTTTCAATGTCCACGCCGTCTGTAACGTACAAACGCTGAACTTCTTTACCCTCTGGGCCGGTCTGCTTTGTTACCAAAACTTTACCCATCATCGCTTCTGCGGCTTCTTTAACCTCATCCACTGTCTTACAAAGACGAACGCCGCCCTTGCCTTCTGGGTTATCCGTGAAATGACCAGCGCCGCGTCCACCTGCGTGGATTTGAGCCTTAATAACGAACAACGTCGTGCCGCCCGCTTCCAGCTCTTGCGCGGCCTTAACGGCTTCATCAACGCTCATCGCTGGAATGCCTTTTGGCACGGCTACGCCGTATTTTTCTAGTAAATCTTTTGCCTGATATTCATGGATATTCATAAATTTTCTCTCCGAGAGTTATACATGAGGCCCATGGCCCCAGAATCAATATGTACAAGATTTACCATCCCACGCGCGCAATGCAAGGGCGTAAATCGAAAAGAATTAATGCCGCGTTAATAAATTATAAAGTTTTATCGAATACACTTTGCATAACGAAAAAGGTTCACACGTTTTCAGGCGAAAGAGTACATAGAGTGGACGACAAGGAACTACAACAGTTCGAAATAGATGAAGCAAAGGCCAAAGAAGGCCCTTTCGGCTTCCGCGTTGGTAACGACGAGCGCCTCCACGCCGGCGAAAACATACAGGAGCAAGCCGGACATATGTCCAGCTCCTACACATCCAAAGAAGCCCAAAAAGCAGAAGCAAAAAAAGAACAGCAAAAACACGCCATTCACACAATGTTGAACCAGTACGGCCTTTCAAACCATGTGGAAGATTTATTACATGAGGTCGAGAAGCTGCGCGAAGACGAGCAAAAGCTAGAACAAGAAAAGTCAGACCTAATTACTGAGGACGCAATCCTCGAAAAAGAAACACGCATCCTCGAAGTCAGAAAAGACATACTTTCAAAGCAAATCGAAGCTATAGAAATGATATGTGACGAAGAAATGTGCATGATAGATCATGATTTAGCAGCCATCAGAGAAAACATCGAACAAATTGATACCTTAAAAGAAGAGTTCGCGAAGCAAGACCCTGAGGCTTATAGAGCGTATAAAGAGCATCGCCATCTAGCAAAAGAAATAATATCCTTAAAAATAAATCTGGACAACGACCCAGCCAGCCGAGCCAAGCCCGTTGTCTTTATAAATGAAAATGGCGAATACTACGTCAAAAGCAATGACGGCACAGAAACACACCTCGTCAAAGACATGGCAAACGCCAAAGACTTAATCGCCGATATTGAGCGTCAAGCCAAAGGAAATGGACAGTTCCACGGCGAAAGTGATGCCATCGTTAAAGCATGGCAAGAAACACATGAGGGATATTACAACACAGATAGCCCAGCCGGGCGCCGCATCCTAGATTTCAAACTAGACGATATTCGCCGCGAATATAAAAACGCCGTTAAAGGACACGCAGAAACGCTAGAAAAACTAACAGATGAGAAAAGCATCCTCAAAACAGAATTAGAGGAAATCAATAAAGATCTAGAAAGCAATCACACGCGAAGATCAGAAATCAAAGGACGCCTAACAGAGATAGCAGATGACCTCGTAAAAATCAGAGATGAGATCAAAGCAAAAATCAGCGAAGCAATCCCAGACCCAGAGCACCAAAAAGCATTATTTGAATATCTCCAAGACAATCCAGGCAAAAGCACAGAAGAGCTAATGCGCGATATGCCAGAAGACTTGAAAAATTCTCTAAACAATGTCGCCCCAGAAAACACAAAAGAAAGAGATGCGGATTCTTCACCAAAAAGCCAGCACTCAACAATAAGCTTAGACCCAGAAAAGAATGAAATTTCCCTTACAAACAATCATTTCAATAAAGCCGCACAGGGCACAGCCCCAACTGAAGAACCCAAGGCACCCAGCGCAGTAAAAAGCCTCACCGCGACAGCAAACTTAGAGTTTAAGGGTGGTGTAATCCCGCTAGATATAAGCGCGCAAAACAATTCAATATCCATTCAAAACGGACAAATCATCCTTACCCAAAATGATGGAACAACCATCCCGACAGGTCTTGAGATCGATCAAAATCAACGTCTAATACTAGACGGCGCGCCAACAGGCACATACATGAAAGATCCAGGTCACTTTGAAAGAAAGAACCCCGACGGCTCAATCGTTCAAGTCGATGTAAAAATTGAGTCCGGCGACGAAGGTGAAGTAAACATAGAAATTAACGACATCATCCCGAACGAACTAAACATGCATTGCACATCACATAATGGCTTAACCATTTAAAAACTCACAAAGAACAAAAAAACACTTGAATTCAACAACTTAGAGTCGCACCACTTTTTGACAGAACATTCGACATTCCTGTACAATATTAAATCGGGTGTAAATAAGGGCGATAAACGCTCATGAGTAATAAACAAAGGGTAATAGACGGGTAAATAATGGTAACCCTCGTACAACCAGTATTGGACACATACGCACTGACGCCGCAGCAGCAGGTGCAGCTGGGCGCCCTCCTCTCGCCCCTAAATGACATCCAAGAAAAATCCCAATTTCAAAAAGAAAACGAAAACCTACAGGCGAACCTCAGCGGGACAAACACGGCGTTGTCGAGCATGAACAACGGCGACAAAAAAGATAAAGAGCGCCTAATCCGTCAACAAAACAACAACGTCGCCAGCGCTTTGGTCACATCGATGGAAGGGCTTCAAGGGCAATACGCGGATCTCGGTAACCAAATTCAGGAAAAAGAGGCGCAAAGCCAAGCCATAAACGAAGATATTGGCTTGCTAAAAACGCACAAAGACATCCTCGGTATGGAGCAGGAAGAATTAACAATAGACATTGAGCAAACCACACTTCTGTCACAGCAAGGCAGAGAGCAGCTCAGAGAGCTAGATGGAACCTCAAGCAAAGCAATGTATGACAACACAATGCTGAGTTTAGACACAAACGAAATGCTTCAAGAGCTTTCAATGAACGAGGACGTCATTAACGTCATCACCGTGACAGATGCCAACAATGAAGAGCGCGTTGTGTATCAAAATGAGGACGGCAGCTACTTTTTCAAAAACAATCAAGATGAAGAGATTTCACTGAATAAAGATCAAATAGAAGATGTTGAAAGCTGGCTAACAGAAGACATGGAAGGCCAGTATATTCTAGCCAACAGCGAAAACGCCCCAACCGGCGAAATTGAAGCCTATCACGAAGCTCTAAAGCAAAAAGCCGCATCTACCGCGCACCTAGAAAATGCTGAAAACAAGCAATTTGAAAAGATAATGGAAACGGGCACCGCAGAATCAGACACTGAACTTTCAAAGCAAGCGTTAGAAGACATTAAACAAGAAATAAAAGAAATTGACACCACAATTGAAGACAAACACACAGCAAAACAAAAAATTGATAGTGAGGTTGGTGATTTAAAAAGCCAACGCGCAAACGTCAAACAACAAATGGACGAGCAAAGCGAGAAAATAACTGAAGACACAGATGCCGAAAACCCAGCTCTCGCATGGAACGAAGCCAATGACCTTCAACAAAGACTAACGGACAACAAGGCTGAAATCGCGGCCTCCGTTGGTTCACACGCCAGCCCAGATGAATTAAAGGCCCTCGCCGAGAAATACGGCGTATCCGAGGCCGACATGCCCTATCTAGAAAACACACTGACCGATATGGGCATCAAGATGGAAGAGCCCTTCTCAAATGATCGCAACGGCGCTTCGCTTGCCAGCACAATGGATAATAACGGCATAAAAAGCGGCCTATCTGTATCAAATAGCTTTAACGCAGCAGCGACTGAAAAAATCGCCTTTGAGGCGCCAAAACCAGAGATGGAACCAACCCCCGAAATGAACACGACCCCAGCGCCGCAAATGGGCCTTTCATAAAGATTAATACCTGCGCCACAACCCGCAGAAAACCTTAATAAATCGTTAAGATTTCATAAAATAAAAACACCCCCAAAATTTGACCGAAATGCCCGAAAAATGTATAATATGGGTAAGAAGTAGATGACAATAAGATCTATAAAATAGATCAATATTTACAACGGTTTAATAGAAAAAAGAGTATAAAAGGGTGCAATAATGAGTACGGAATCCCAAATGGGACCCTCCATAGGCGAAATTTTCAAACGCTCCAACCAGGTTTCAGACAAGGGAACGCAGGTCGGACCGCGTGAATTGCCCAGCGAACTCGTCATGCTCCGCCACGATGATGGTCAAGATTACGTGGTGTTCGAAGAAAAAGATTTCGGCTTCTACATCAATACAAAACCCGAGCGCACGCAAATTGACGGCGCGCTCGTCCAAAATCAAATCACAGATGGAAAATACGTGGTAACGCGCCCCTTCTCCTTCAACGAGGCCGCAGGCGTTGTTGCGCAAAATGTCGCGCTAAACGATCTAGCCGATGATTGGGAGCATGGCCGCTACAGCACCAACACATTCAGCGCCACCATGAACGAAATTCTAGGCACCCCCGCCATCAGCGCAAAAGCCGACTTCGACAAGCTAGAGCCAGCCCTGCAAGACGCTGCGCCAGAAAACACCTACGAAGCGCCGAGTTCGGAGCTTAGCTAATGGCAAAAACCAAAAAAGATAAAGATGAGCTAGATCCGCGCTTTCTATATGACGACAGCGCCGATTACTCAGAATTCATGGGCGAACAAAAAAACATGTTCGTAAGCGCCATGGATTGGATCGGCCAATGGCTCGACATGGTTTTTGCTGGTTTCCGCGATCAATCAGAATATGAAATTAAAAGGGCCGTATTGCTCGGCCATAAAGACGTTGAGCATGAAAACCCAATCGACGGCGCCGCCCCCGGCTCCCGCGTATACACAGAACGCCTAGACCGCATGGGCACCATCCCGGGCGAAGAGCGCAGCACAAGCCGAAACCGCAAAGCCGCATCATCAATCAACGCCAGTGGCATGGTCAACGCTAATAAAATAGTTTTGGATTTCATCGGTAAATACGAAGCCAAGGGAAACTACAACACCATTTGGGGCGGCGATCAAATCAAAGGCATTACAAATAAAAGCCTAAAAGAAGTTGTCGCCTTTCAAAGAGACTATTCAAAAACCCACGCCTCATCTGCGCTGGGTAAATACCAATTCATGCCAGACACACTTGAGGAAACTTACAAAAAACTAGGCTTAAGCGGCAATGAAAAGTTCAGCCCTGAAATGCAAGATCGTTTGGCTTTATACAAGCTAACCAATGATTGTAAATTAAACGAATACTTCGAAGGCAAAGTCAGCAAAGAAGTCGTCTTAGACAAAATCGCGGGCATATGGGCCGCCATCCCAAACACAAGCGGTAAAGGCACATATGACGGAAAGCTCAATAAATCTCTAGTCAGCAAAGAAGCCGCGCTCAACATTTTAGAAAACGCAAAACAAGCTTACAAATCCAGCTTTAGAATCACTACAGACGCCCTAAGCATCTCAAAAAAGGGTACCCAAACCAGCGAATTCGCAAAGCAGCGCGGCAACCACAAACATATGGGCGAAGACCGCGCAGTCGCGGCAAACACACCATTAACATCCCCCGGCTATGGCCGCATTGAATATGTCGATCGCAAGGGCGCTGGCGCCGCAGGTAAATACGTCGTCATCAACCACGGCAGCGGCGTATACACCACCCACATGCACCTAAACAAAATCAACGTGCGCGAGGGGCAATATATACAAAAGGGCGGCCAATTCGGCCTAAGCGGCAGCACAGGACACTCAACCGGGCCCCACACCCACACAGAAACCGCCATTTTAGGGCGCACAAAAGACGGCAATCGCGTCTTAATCTATGTTGACCCCGCAAAGGTGCGCGAGGCCGGCGCAAGTATCAACGATCAAGACACGCAAATTAAGCTGCTCAGGGACGCCAAAGAAAAGGTCGGTAAATATAAAAACGTTCTATGGTTTGGCAAGGTAAAAGATAAATTCGATAAACCACTAAAATCTGATCGCCGCACCGCCAGCATCAACACAGATTTCAAAACCGCGACCGAAAAAACAGAAAGCCTAGCAGACAACAGCAAAAACATGTCGAATAAGGAGCTTTGGAGCTCCAACAAGGGCGACTTCTCTCCCCTTCCTGGTGCAGGCACGTTTAAGGGCCCAAGCGCGGATAACGCGATCAAAAACCCTGTGGCATAAACGCCCAGATATCATTACCTAAACTCCAATCTAATATTAGCCATTTCTTTACCCCCCTCATTGCATAATGGATGTTGGCCCCCTATTGGCGGCCCATAAAGATAAAAGGGCAAAGACCCTTAAAAAACACAATAAAACCAGATAGATGCATGACACATAATTCAAAAAAGATTTGGCTCTCCGCCATATATATATTCGCGCTCTGCGCCCTGCCCGCCGCCGTTCAGGCCAAGCCTGCACAGACAGGCGCCCACAGCGCCAAACGCGCCCCCGCGCCGCTCTGCCGCACAAGCGAGGCACACACCAGTTCAATCAGTCTACAATCAAGCGATAATAACCGCTTGAAAGTCGCGCGCGCCTTCCGCGCCTATCTCGAAAAAAAGGGCCGCGACAGCGGCGCCGTGGCCTCCATTTATAAAGCCAGTTTAAAGAGCGGCGTTGACTTC
Source organism: uncultured Alphaproteobacteria bacterium (assembly GCA_937128575.1). Lineage (GTDB taxonomy): Bacteria > Pseudomonadota > Alphaproteobacteria > Micavibrionales > Micavibrionaceae > JAGRKE01. The sequence continues at coordinate 7,611 of CAKZMN010000022.1, forward strand.
GAATTGCTGCTGCTCAAGGCCATCATGGAAAGTGATCTCGGCCATTATAACGTCGCCACCGGCAGCACCGCGCGCGGCCTATTTCAATATATCGAACCCACTTGGCTGGTACTAATGAAACGATACGGCGCGAATCTTGGCTACGCACATTACGCAGATGCCATCAGCTTCGCTGGCCGTACCGGCATCCCCTATATTAAAAATAAAAACAAATACTTAGAGGCCGAAATTCTAGCGCTCCGCCACGACCAAGACATGTCCGCCATGATCAAGGCTTTGCAGATACAGGAAGAAACACAGACATTGCGCAACTATAAAAAGGGCCGCGTCAGCGCGACCGATCATTACATCTCTCACATGCTAGGCTTAAGCCTCGCCAGAGAGCTATATGACTTGCGCCGTAAAAACTCCATCATCGCCGTTGCCCGTTTAAACAAAGCCGCAATGCGCGAGGCCGCCCGATTAAATAAGCCATTTTTCTATGACGGAAAACGCGCCTTAACCGCGCGCGAAGTCTACGCAAAATTCGAGGCCCGCGTCGGACGCGAATTTAAAAACATCTATAATATCGGGAACACAAAAACCACCATCTGCACCGCGGCAAAAGTCGCGCGGTAACCAACACAAAACACCCTACCCCAAATTTGACGATCTATCTGATTTTCCTGTACAATCTTAGGTAAATAAGAAAAATAAACTATATAGGTAATCAGGGTGCAAAATGGCGGATGTAAATCCCCCCACACAAGAACTGCAAAAAGACTTTCAGCGCGCAACAAGAAAAACACGCAACTTTTCTAATTTGAACGCTGAAGAAGCTGGCCTCGGCTTGCTAATGGTTATGCTAACAAAGCTCTTCGACGATTCCAGCGCCAACGAAATAAATGGAATCGAAAAATTACTTACCTCTATATTCGGATTGGACAGAGACAGCTTCAAAGAATTTCGCGCAGACATCAAAGGCATGAGCACACACGACGCTGCGAAGAACGTGAATTACAGCAAGTTTAATTTCAACGAAGCGCGCTCAATCAAAAACAACATCGCCGAACACGGCCCTAAATATAGCAACATGGTTGCAACAACAGGGCATCCGTTACTAGATTTGATTGCAAAACATGAATCAAACGGCGACTACAATATTGCCTATGGCGGCAAGCATAAAAATTTCACCGACATGACAATTAACGAGGTCATCGCCTGGCAGAAAAACTCCACCGATGGCGGCATGGCGTCGTCTGCTGCCGGACGCTACCAATTCATTCGCAAAACCTTAACAGGTCTACGCGACCAGCAGGGTTTAACCGGCAACGAATTGTTTGATGAAAAAATGCAGGATCGCTTGGCATCTGTACAACTTAATGCCCGCGGCCTTGATAAATTTCTGAGCGGCAAAATGGACGAGCATACGTTCATGAAAAACCTATCGAAAGAATGGGCGTCTCTGCCCAAAGATATGAACGGCGCAAGCTATTATGCAGGAGATGGACTAAACAAAGCTGGGGTCAGCGCACAAGATACGCTGGCCAGTATCAAAGAGACACGAGAATTATTTAAAAATAACTTCTCCAGTGGCGAAACAAAAGTCGCAACGCATATCACACCAGACATAACGCTCGATACAAACTTCAAGTCCTAAGCCGCGGCATCTTTCGCAAATAGATGCTCAACATTGGCGCGCTCTTCACGGAGCTCGACTTCTGTGGCGTCCATTTTCGCGCGGGAAAACTCGTTAATTTCCAATCCCTGCACAATCTGGTACTTACCGCCCGCGCACGTCACGGGATAGCCGTAAATAATGCCCGCCTCAATGCCGTACGATCCATCCGATGGCACCGCCATAGACACCCAGTCACCATTCTCAGTACCCAACGCCCAATCACGCATGTGATCAATTGCTGCGCTGGCCGCACTGGCCGCGGAAGACGCGCCGCGCGCCTTAATGATCGCTGCGCCGCGCTGTTGAACGGTTGGGATAAAGTCGCCCTCATACCACGCCTGATCAATTTTAGACATCGCATCTGCGCCGCTTACGTCTGTGTGGTGAATATCGGGATATTGCGTGGCGCTGTGGTTACCCCAAATCGTCATCTTTGTAATGTCCGTCGACGCCGCGCCTGTTTTCTCGGCCAGTTGACTAATCGCGCGGTTATGATCAAGACGCACCATCGCCGTAAAGCATGATGGATCAAGATCCGGCGCGCTTTGCTGCGCAATCAATGCGTTTGTGTTGGCCGGATTACCAACCACCAAAACCTTAACGTCGCGCGCTGCATGATCATTAAGCGCCTTGCCCTGCGGTCCAAAGATGCCGCCATTGGCCGTCAGCAGGTCTTTACGCTCCATACCATCCTTGCGCGGCATTGAACCAACAAGAAGCGCGTAATCAACATCCTTAAACGCCACATCCAAATCATCGGTCGCCACAATGTCATGCAGCAATGGGAATGCGCAGTCATTCAGCTCCATAATAACGCCCTGAAGCGCGCCCATGGCGGGTGTAATCTCAAGCAGGTGCAAAATCACCGGCTGATCCGAGCCAAGCATCGCGCCAGAGGCAATGCGAAACAGCAATGCATATCCAATTTGACCAGCGGCGCCAGTAACAGCAACTCTTACAGGAGTTTTCATGAGGGTAGACCTTTCATTAAGAAGTAAAATTCAATGAAAGAAATGTAACGCGATCCCCCCACGCGGGCAAGGGGCTAAGCGTTTGTAGCGCCAATAAAGTTTAAATTTTTTTTGACACCAAAAAAGCCTTATGTATATTAGAGAATACGAAAACACGAACAGCTACTGAGTAAAAATGGATAATTTAAAAACTGACTATGCGGTCGCGGTGGAAACGCATATCAAGCAATATAAAAATCAAAAAGACCCTCAGGATGCAAAGCTAGCCTTTCTCGGCCTAAGACAGCTTTTTGAACAACATAAACCAGATTGCCAATCCACTGAAACGCGCCTAGATTATACCAACGAGCGCCTGCACTCTGCCTTCAAAGCCATCAATGAAATAAGTCAGAAAAGGCATATCAGCGAACGTGACCAGAGATGCCTAGAAATATGGGCCGAAGGCTTCCTCCAAAAAGCCATAGACCGCATAGAAAAAGATTTGGAAGGATTCAAACGCGCTAAAGAAAGCGAACAGGTCGCCTCAAATATGGAAGCCGTATTAAGCCTGATCTAGCTTTCAAGTCCCAAAAACTCAAGCTGCCAATTAAGCTGATCCTCGGTTAGCGGGTATGCACTGCCATCCTTCGGGTAAATCAGCTCCTTGGGCTGCACATGCGCCACATCCTTTTGCAGCAACAGCGCAAGGCGCATAGACAGCCCCGCGCGCCAACACAGCGCAACAATAGATTTAGCCGCATTAGCCCCCATGATTTTTTCCACCATCGGAATATCCGTCTTCGCCATATAGGCAATCGCGCCAAATGCAAAATCCGTATCACGCATCGCCAGCGCATCGGATATGGCTTCCTCGTTTAACGTGCCCTCTTCAATTTTTTGCTTAAGCCGCGCCTCAATCGGTACGGCGTTATTCGGATCATCGGACGCAAATTCAACGCGCCTGCGAAACACCGCGGCGATTTCCTCGGTTGTGTGCTCATCAAAATCCTCGCGCTGAAACAAAATGTCGCGCACAGACGCATCAACAAATTCCGCCATTTCCTTAGCAATTGAAATCGGCAGGCTCTTACGCGCCGCAATCGGTTTTTGCCACTCCGGAAAATCACGCGCCCGCGCCACAATATAATGCAGCAGGCTCTCACCAATCTCCGCGCCATCATTCTCAATCAGCGCCCGCCCGCCCGGCTCGTTCTTGGTCTCAATAACCGCGCCGGAAACCTCCGCGCTAACCTCGTCGCGGCGCGCAACCGCCTCCACGACCCAGCTATCCGGGTGCTCCTTCAAAATATCAACCAAATCATCATCAGAAAGCGTGGCGCAAAACCGCAATATCGGCTCAGACACCTCCCGCTCCACATCGCGCGCCAGCTGCCCCGCAATCTTCGGCGGTGTATGTGCATGATCCTTCAGCGTACTAGACAGCGCCGCGCGGATTTTAATCACCTCATCCAGCGCCAGCGTTCCCAGCGCCTGCACTACATAGGCATAAAGCTGACTTTGCTCATCTTGCGACATTTCCGGCAACAATTCCACCAAACGCCCGGCCAGCGCAAGACGCACATCCGCATCACCATCAACGGCCAAAATGGGGGAAACATGGGGCGGCATCGACGCGTTTTGCGCCACAGCCTTACGAATTTTGGGATCGGGATCATTCTCCGCCAGATAATAAAGAATTTCCTTACTGGTCTCGGAGTCTCTAGCCAGCGTCAGGCGCTTACCCGCACTGCCGGATTCGGCAATATCTTGCTGCTTTTGCTGGTCTGTCGGCGCGCGCCTACGGAATAAATTTTTAAACAAATCCATAAGGATAAGACTACAACAAAACCATTAAAAATCACTATAGGCTTTTAAATTTTGTTGCAGGTCTATCCGATGTGGTTTTCCGGAGCTTTAACCGCGCTGGCTTTGTTCATCAAAAGCGTTGCAACTAAATCAATTCCGCGCTTACGGTCGGCTGGAAACACATCAAACCCAGCTTTCTCGGAGAAAGTCACGCCAAGCGCGCTTCTGTTATCAGACAAACTACCAACCCCTAACCCGTCTCCAACTTTACTGCTTAGATTAAGCGCTCTTACAAAAGCTTTGCGCAACGAAATAGGTAATTTTTTCTTAAAATCAGATACTGTCAAAGCATAGGCCTGTTCAACAACATGCACATTACGAATCTTTAAAAAATTTTTGAGCGCCTTCTTATCTTCAACCCCACCAATATTATCATCAATAAAACGATCTATAGAAACCAGACCTGGTGTTTCAATTTTTCGTTTCGGAGAAAAACTGTGTGTTGATGCCCTGTCATGAGTAGGTCGTGAAGAAGAACGCTGTGTTTTTCTTCTTCGTGCTGGCTTTGGCCCAGTCTTTTTTCTATTCTGCCGGTCAAACTCTTTTGATACTTTAAGGCGCTCCTCTTCCGTGCCAGAACCACCAGTTGCACGCGCCATCATTGAATCATAAAAATTTGAAGCTTTATCCGTGCTAGACGCTCCAAACATATGGCGCATTCTAGCGGCACTGAGCGGCATTATAGTAATTTTGCCCTTATATAGTGCGCGAGAAATAAACTGCTCTAAATCCTTATAATTTTCCGCGCTTTTTTCTAAAGACGCCAAATGCCTTACATCACTATACTTACCAATGAAAATAGAGTCCGCTTGCTCGCCTTTAGTAATTAAATGATTAGGGTCATTTTTAATGATGCGCGGCATAGACAGCTCTAAAGCATCCAAAATTTGCGCAATGTCTTTTCTATGTGAAGAATTCTCAATATCCGTGCGCAGCACAAACAAGGTCTGCACCAAATAATGAACGCCATGCTCTTTCAAGGCTCGCCCCAAATAACGAGCCGCACCGCGGGCTTCATTATGGCCTAGGCTCTTGCTCAATCGACGCAGCAAAACCTCGTCTTGAACCAAATCATCAACTGGCAACAACCAATTGGTAGAGACATTCATTAATCCTGAATCCATAGCGGCATTCCTATTTTTTATTTAAAGCAGGAACGTTATAGCAAATGAATTGAAATATGTAAAGAAGGTTGCGTTAGACAAGGTGCATTTGATCATTAATAACAAATTGATTGAGAAGCTCTTGATCCTCATTAAAGAAATAGACATGTGCCTCTTCACCAGCAAATGAACTAATATTATTCACGCATTCCCTGAACTGATCATGACTATCATATCCAACAACCACAGCAGAATTAACACTAACCTTGCCTGTTTGACTATGCATCGCAGCCATAGCAGCATGCTCGGCGCTTATTTTAAAATCTTGAGAAGGGCTGAAATTGGAAGCGGCATAACTCATATAATCAAAGCAAATCACACAACCAACAGGGTGTTCAGCAGATGATTTTTTTCTTTGCTCATTCGCCTGCTTAAAAGCAAGCGCCAACGGAGAATTGGGGTGTATATCAGATTTTTTCATTTGAGGGTTCTAGCAGAAAACGATAAAATATGTCAAATAAATTACATGTTCTGCATCTCATTCAAACGCGACACAGTGCGCTGAAACTCAAATTCATGGTCATGCCCTAAATACAGCTCTTCCGCAGCCGCCTCCGCCGTCACAACCAACTTTGTACCCGTATCATACAGCGCATCAATCAACGTCATCAGGCGTTTCGCTTCATTCCGGCGGTCATAATTAAGCCGCGGAATATTCTCCAAAAAGACCGTGTGAAAACTCTCGGCAATCTTTAAATAATCCTCCGCGCCATGCGGATGCTCACATAGCTGCGCAAAAGTAAAACGCGCCACACCTTCCGCTGCGCGGTTCACAACAATGTTGCGCCCCTTCACTTTCAAAATTTTGCGGTAGGGCGTCTTGCCTTGCGTTAGCTTCAAGAAAATCTCATTGGCCTTGCTCGTCGCCTCAGAATTAAGCGGGTAAAAATACGCCCCCTCTTCCGATAAAAATTGCTGGCGGTAATCCGTATCACTATCCAGATGCACCACATTCATGCGGGATTTAAGCAGCTCAATAAACGGCAAGAAGCGCTCACGCTGAAGCCCACCTTCATAAAGCCTATCCGGCTCCCAGTTACTGGTGGCTACAACAATAACCCCGCGATCAAACAGGGCGGTAAATAAACGCCCCAATATCATCGCATCGGCAACATCGGTAATGTGGAACTCGTCAAAACAAAGCACTTTAGAGCGCGATTGAATAAGCGAGGCCAGCGATGGAATAAGGCCATCCACCCCTTCAGAAAAATCATCCGCTTCTCGGCGGGAATGAAAATAATCATGCACCTCCACCATAAAGGCATGAAAATGCACGCGGCGCTTTTTAATTTCACCGGGCAGCGATGCAAAAAACAAATCCATCAACATGGATTTACCGCGCCCCACCCCGCCATGCAGATACACGCCCTTGGTGTAATCCTGCTGATCACGACCCAGCCCGCGGATAACCTGCCACAAAGAGCGCTTACTGAAATGCGCAATCATCAACTCTTGATACAAAACATCAAGCGCAATAACCGCCTGCTCCTGCTCAGGGTCAGGATGCAAAAGGCCTTGTCTGGTTTTTTCTTTATATAGCTTTAGTGGTGCTTTTGGCATTTTTCGAAGAAAGACGGATAAGAAGGATGGATAATTCGTACAAACCCATTATAGGCACAGCCAAAAGGATTTGGCTAACAACATCTGGCGGCGTAATAAAAGCTGCCACAATAAAGGTCAAAATCACTGCATATTTGCGCTTCGCCGCCAACGTCTCCGCACTCACAAGCCCCGCGCGCCCCAAAAGCGTCAAAAGCACAGGCAGCTGAAAACAAAGACCAAAGGCAAAAATAAGCGTCATGATCAAATCTAGATATTCACTAACCCGCGCCTCAAGCTGAATAGGCAGCGCGGTCTCCGCCCCGCTCGTTTGAAAGCTCAGGAAAAATGGCCACGCCGCAGGCAAAACCACATAATAAACGCACGCCCCGCCCAGGAAAAACAGCACCGGCGTCGCCACCAAAAACGGCAGCGCCGCGCGGCGCTCATTCTTATAAAGCCCCGGTGCAATAAACTTCCATATCTGAATAAGCAAAACCGGAAAAGTCAAAAAGATGCCCGTAAAAAATGCGACTTTTAAATAGGTGAAAAACGCTTCCGTAAGGCCCGTATAGATTAAGCGCTGCGAATCTCCGCTCTCCATAGCGCTGGCCAAAGGCTGCACCAAAAAGCTATAGATCGGCTCAACGAAGGCTAAACACACACCCGTGCCCACAACCATCGCACCAATCACCCAAATCAGGCGCGTGCGAAGCTCGATCAAATGCTGCACCAGCGGCTTTTGCTCTTCTTGCGTCTCTTGCGGCGCACCTTGTGTCTTTGAGGTATCAACCATCTGGACGCTCCGATGGATCTAAGTCTGGAATTTCAATATCTGGAATATCGCTATAATCCTCGTCCTCATCCCCCAACGCCTCGTCAAAATCACGCGCCTCAAAATTCACCTGAGAGCGAATATCCTGAAGGTCATTATCTTCCATAAATTCATCAAACTGCCGAGAAACGGCAAAGCGCATATATTGCAAGCGGCGCACAAGGCGCCCCAAACCAACCATTAATTTTGGAATTTCACTAGGGCCAACCACAAGAACAGCCAGCGCCATAATCACCAATAATTCAGGAAAACCAAAATCTAGCATGGGAGATGATCAGAAGATTAATCCTGATCCTTTTTGTCTGTTATGGATTTGGTCGAGGAATCATCTTCGTCCTTCAATCCTTTTTTGAAGCTCTTAATGCCCTTGGCTAAATTCTCCGCAATCGCGGGAACGCGGCTGGCGCCGAACACAACAACAATAAGCAAAACAACGATTAATATTTGAAACGGGCCTGGTGACATGGGTCTATAGCTCCTCTAATTCTTTTTCAGGTTCGCTCTGCTCGGCGAACTCTTCTTCATACTCCGAAGTCTCTTCTTCTTCAAGCTCTTCCTCTATTTCATGCGCGGCGTCAAACAAATCATCTGACGACGGAATGGCCTCAATCGCGGGGCGGCGGTCAAGCAAGCCAGAGGCTTTCAAATCATCCAGCCCCGGTAAATCAGTCACGGCTTCTAAATTAAATTGATCAAGAAACACCGGCGTCGTCACCCACGTCAGCGGCCTGCCCGGCGTCTGGCGGCGGCGACCGGGCTTCACCCATCCCGCCTCAATAAGCGCATCCAGCGTGCCGCGATGTGTCGCCACGCCGCGAATATTTTCAATCTCTGCGCGCGTCACGGGCTGGTGATAACCAATAATCGCCAATGTCTCCAGCGCCGCGCGCGACAACTTGCGCTGCACTTGGCGCTCAATTTGTAAATGATCACCCAAATCGGTGGCGGTGCGGAACGCCCACTTGCCATCCATATTCATCAGGGTAATGCCCCGCCCCTCATAATCCGCCTGAAGCTTCATCAGCGCGCCGCCAACATCCGTTTCCTGCGGCATGCGCTCATGCAAATCAGACGTGCTCAGCGGCTCTGCGCTTGCAAATAAAAGCGCCTCAATCAGGCGAATATCATCATCATTATTGCTCATTTGTTTCTCCCGCTTCCACGTCGTCAATGTCACCAACGGTGCGTAAATAAATCGGACGGAACAGCCCGTCTTGCTTAATCTCTAGCTTGCCCTGCTTCGCCATTTCCAAACCAGCGGTAAACGTAGACGCCAGCGCCGAGCGCCCAAAGGTACGATCCTTAATCCCGTCTGGCATAAAACTCTCCAGCGTCGCCCACGCACTATTCAAACCCTTGCGCGGCAAATCCCCTAACATGCGTTTCAGGCGCGAAAACGCGGCCTCCGTCGACATCAAATGAAACTCCGGCAAATCATAATGGCTGTCATCGTGGCGCTTTTGAATATTTCCGTAGGCCTTCAGCAAATCATATAATTTCACGTCCCAGCGCACATTGGTCTTAACCGCCAGCCCCTCTGGCGCGCCGCGCACAAACACATCACGCCCATCAGACATGTGGTCTATTTTTTCGGGGGGGGGGAGTGGTACCACCTCCTGGTCTCGAACCAGGGA
>CAKZMN010000023.1 GCA_937128575.1 uncultured Alphaproteobacteria bacterium
AAGCCCGGCTGCGCCGGCAAACTCCCCCGAGTCCCGGCCTCCGGTCTCACAGCCGGATCTGACACTGGGAGCCACAGGCCCATTGCATACCCACCCTCAGGATGAGGGACAGTATTCCCTGCCACCGGCGTTAGCCGCCGACATCGAACGGCGCCGGATTCCACAAAGCCAGTTACTGCTGACACCCAATCGCTCTGGCGGCTACTCCATGGATGCCAAAGGCCAGTATCACACGGTCATTGTGGCTTTTATCGATGAGAACGGTCAGCTGCGCACCGAAGAGCGCATCGTTTATCCCCTCGCAGATGAGCCAGCTTCGCCCCCGCACCCCCCACAACCCCAGATGGCTCCCGCCACGACTGAACCCGCTAAGCCATGAGGTCTGTTATGCATTGTCTGAAAGTCTCTTTTCTTGCTTTGGCACTGTTCGGTGCGGCTCAGTCCTATTCTGCCGGCATTCAGATTGTTAACGCCGATGGTGCCGGCGAAGGCTTTAACGATACCACTGCAGTCAGCGCGATCGGCGGTAACACAGCCACCACCTTAGGCGCGCAGCGTCTGGCGGTGTTTAACCGCGCTGCCGAGCTTTTCGATCACGCCGACATATTCGTGGCCGACAATCATGGGGGTGGGAATGGTTTTTTGCGCCCATTCATCCCATTTATAGATGTGAACATCAGTGCCGCAGATGGCGCTTTTTTTGACCTTCACTAGAACGTCATTGGGGCCGAGATCGGGAATAGGCTGGTTTTCCACCATCCAAATTCCGGTTTCCGGTTTTTCCTTTGATAGGCCTCTCATGGCGTTTTTCATGCGGTTTCTCTTTTCTCTTCAATCGCCAGTGGGGCATTCGCCCCTTGGCTTTCGATCGTTAGGCAGCCTGTTCTTTCAATACGCCTAGCTCTCTACCGACTTCGGCGAAGGCTTGGATGGCTTTGTCCAAATGTTCCTTGGTGTGGGCGCAGGACATTTGCGTGCGGATGCGCGCCTCGCCCTTTGGCACAACGGGGAAGGAGAAGCCGACAACATACACGCCGCGTTCCAACATTTTATCGGCGAATTTACCCGCTAGCGCCGCATCACCCAGCATGACCGGGATGATTGGGTGCTCGCCGGGGAGAAGATCAAAGCCGAGCTTGGTCATTTCGGCTCTGAAATACTCGCTATTTTCCTTTAGCGTTTTGCGCATCTCTGCGCCTTCATCACTTTCTAGCATGTCCAGCACGGTTATGGATGTGGCCGTGATGGCCGGCAGAAGCGTGTTGGAGAATAAATAGGGGCGCGAGCGCTGGCGCAAGATATCGATGATGGCCTTGGGGCCGGAGGTGTAACCGCCAGAGCCGCCGCCGAGCGCCTTGCCCAATGTTCCGGTGAGGATATCAACGCGGTCCTTAACGCCGAAATGATCGGGCGTTCCGGCGCCATTGGGGCCGGTAAATCCGGTGGCGTGACAATCATCCACCATAATAAGCGCGTCATATTTTTCAGCCAAATCACAAATGGCAGGCAGGTTGGCGAGATAGCCATCCATGGAGAACACGCCGTCGGTGGCAATCAGGCGGAAGCGCTGATCTTGCGATTCTTTCAAACAGCGCTCCAGATCTTCCATGTCGTTATTTTTATAGCGATAGCGCGCGGCCTTACATAGGCGGACGCCGTCAATGATGCTGGCGTGATTAAGGGAGTCGCTGATGATGGCGTCTTCCTTGGTCAGGATGGTTTCGAACAGTCCGGCATTGGCATCAAAGGCGGATGAATAAAGGATGGTGTCTTCGGTGCCGAGGAATTTTGAAATGCGGCTCTCGAGCTGCTTGTGAATATCCAGCGTGCCGCAGATAAAGCGCACGGAGGCCATGCCATAGCCGTAATCATCCAGCGCCTTTTGTCCGGCCTTTACCAGATCAGGATTATCGCCCAGCCCCAGATAATTATTCGCGCAGAAATTTAGAACTTGGTCGCCGCTGCTGACGGTTATGTCGGCACTTTGGGGGGATGTGATTATGCGCTCGGGCTTGAATGTGCCGGCGCTTTGAATATCACTAAGTTCATTTTCTAGATGCTTGAGTAGGGCTTTGCTCATAATTATCCTTCAAAGGCTTGAGTTTCTTATAATGGCTGCATTTTGCCAGTGCGCGGCGCTTAACCGCAAGCAAAATTTACGCTTATGAGTGTCTTTGGGAAAAAGGGATGACAGCGCCAAAAAATTATTGTAGCGTGCGCCATCATTTGGGATTAATGCCCATCATATTAGCCGCGGTAGCTCAGTGGTAGAGCGCGTCATTGGTAATGACGAGGTCGGGGGTTCGGTTCCCCCTCGTGGCACCATTTTTTTCAACGATTTAGCTGATTTTCTCTTTTTATCCAGAATCATGAGGTGTTCGAGCTTGTGGTCTGTGACCGTTAGAGTATTTTAAAAGTTTCCTATAGCTTTCCAGTTAAGAACCAAATGAAGGGTTCATAATTGCATTTGCTATGAGCCTTTTTTAGGTTTGTTGTGCGTTTGGAGGTGAATAAAAGTGAAGTTTTTTAGTAAGAGAGAGCTAATAATTCTGACTTTGCTGTTTGTGCTGAGTTTTGTTCCTGTTGTAGGAGGTGCGATCAGAATTCTTGAGATTGCCGGGGGGCCATCCGTCGCGCCCGATAATCCACGCATTTCTAATGATCCGTTTCCAGCGCTGCTGCATCTTTTGGGAGCTATTCCTTTTTGTATTTTAGGGGCTTTTCAGTTTATGCCGAGTCTTCGCCGTTATGCGCCTAAATGGCACCGGCTCAATGGCCGAATTGTTGCTTTTTCAGGAATTGTTGCGGCGATAAGCGGCCTGTGGATGACGAATTATTATGCGTTGTCGATTGAGATTCAAGGCGATCTTCTTTATGTCGTTCGCATGGTTTTAGGAACGGCAATGGTGCTGTTTATAGTGCGGGGCGTGGCCGCTATCAGAGGTAGGAAAATTTCCCAACATCATGCAAGCATGACGCGTGCATACGCAATTGGACAAGGCGCGGCAACGCAGACTCTTATGGGGTTGATTTGGATAGCCTTGTTAAGAGAAGAGCCCACCGGCCTTATGAGAGATATAATGATGACATCGGCATGGGTTATCAATTTAACTTTGGCTGAGTGGATTATTCGAAAAACAAATAATCTCAGCGTGAGTGGCTCAGTATCATGATTATTCTTAGGCGTTAACGCGTATGTTTAAGTGATTAAAAAAGAGAGCCATTTGGCTCTCTTTTTGTATTTATGTCTCTACTTCTTACTTTCCCCAATGCGTGGGGTGTAGAAGGGTTCGGGGGGGAGGTCGAAGGGTTCGAACTCTTTCTCTATGCCGCGGCACTCTGGCGTTTTTGCCAATAGATCTGGCCATATATTTACCCAGCCCTTGTCATGTTCAGCCTCTTGCACAAACTCATATTGCGCGCATGACGTGGCGCCCAGTGATTGTAGGTAGCTGTGTAGAACGCCGGGAGGCACAACGCTGTCTTGGCCGCCAATGAAGTGATATTGCGGCACTCTTGCCAATTTTGCGGCGAAATCTGGTGGGTTCAGGGAGCCCTCTAGATAGGACACATTATGGTGCGCGCTGTGGGCTCTGTGATCTAGGTTGCCTGCAACGGTGCGCAGGGATGCAACGTCATCACGCTGGGCCGCCAAGATAGCCGCCACGGCGCCGCCGCCGGAAAATCCGATTAGGTTGAATTCTTCGATGTTATAGCGGCGCTTGATTTCGTCCAAAGCGCGATCATAGGATTCGAGAACTGTGGGGGAGAAGCGGTGATCGCCCCAATATTTTGCGTCACATGGCTTTTCGGTGTCAGCATCAAGCAAGCCCGTATATTGGCAGGGGCGGGCGATATAGGCGACGTTTGCGGCCTTGTCGTATGAAGCAAGGTGAAGCGCCATAGGATTTGCGGGAGTTGGGTTTTTGGCCTGTTTGGCTTTTGTGACCCAAGCTTCGCCATCGCCCTCAATATAAATATTGGCGGGGGCGTTGCGTTCGTGCATGCGCTCATAGGCAGTTAATGCGAACGGGGCGGCGGGGATAACGCGCTCTACCATCCATGCGGGGCTGGCGAGGCGATCTGCGACTTCTGATTTGAATGGTGTGTTTTCGCCAGTGCAAGCGCCCAGTAATAGGGCTAGTCCAGCGGAGGCTATAAAGGCGAATTTGAAGAGGTTTTTCATGGTGGGGCGCTTTTCGTTTTTTTTATCGACATAAAAACGCTAACACGGCGGGCTTAGAAAATCACTAGTTCTTCTCGGGTTTCCATCCGCTTTTCCACGTTTTAAGCGGAACAATCTCCGCTGGGGCGCCATTATTGTGGAACCATGAATCAACTACGAAGCGCGCTGAGGTTTCGTTTTCGATGATTGTTGCGGCCTGATGTGGCCAGCGCCCGCTATTGATGATGGGGAGGCGCACGGCGGGGGAGCTGACGCCGTGATGTTTCAAAAAGCCCTTGGATTCGAGCATATCGAGATAGATGGTGGTGTTTGTGCTCTCATCCACGCAGTCCTGTTGATAGGTGCCGAGTTTGATGAAGGTGCCGTATTGATCGACATGGGTGCCGGTGATGTCGCCGACGGTGGTTTCAAAAACACCGATGGCCTTGGCGATTTTGGCGCGCTCCGCCTTTGGTGTTTTGGATGTGTATCTGAATATGCGGTCAATTTCGCGCCATTGTGATTTGCTCAGGGACACCTGATCAATATGTTTGCAGCCATAGCCGCGGCAATGAGCGAATTCTTCGATAGAGGTTTCGGGCGCGATGCCGCGTCGTTCCAGATAGGCCTTATGTCCGCCCTTTTGCGCGGCGCAGGCGCTTAATATTACGGTCATTAAAATGAGGGGCAGGGCGCGTTTCATTCTTTTAGCTCAATCATAATTGGCGTGTGATCAGAGGCCTTTTCCCAGCCGCGCGGTTCCTTGTCGATTTCACAAGCTATCAAACGATCCGCGATGGTGGGGGAGAGCAGGAAGTGATCAATACGAATGCCATTGCCCTTGGGCCATGCGCCGCGCTGATAATCCCAGAATGTATATTGCTCCGCGCGGCTGTCGAGCGTGCGGAAGGCATCGGTGAGGCCGAGATTGATGATCTTGCGATATTTCTGGCGGGTGGTCAGAAGATAGGCCGCGTCATCTTGCCATGCCTTGACGTCATAGCAATCTTTGGCCTCTGCGATGACGTTGAAGTCGCCGCCGATGGCGAATTCGATATTGTTTTGGCGAAGTTCTGACAGGCGCGCATAGAGGCGGTCCATCCAGCCTAGTTTATAGTCGTATTTATCACCCGGCACCGGATTGCCGTTGGGCAGATAGATATTGATTAGGCGCAGGCCTTTATAATCAAACTCGATATAGCGCGCTTGTTCGTCCGCATCATCACCGGGCAGGTCGGTCAGGATAAGCTCGATAGGTTCTTTGGAGATAACAGCCACGCCGTTATAGGCCTTTTGGCATACGGCTTCGGAGTGATAGCCGAGCGCGGTGAATTCTTCGGTGGGAAACTCTAAGCCCTTTAGTTCCTGAATCATCAGCACATCAGGCGCGGCATAGCCGAGATATTTTTTCACGTGCTCTAGGCGCGCCTTAATCGAATTTACGTTCCACGATACAATTTTCATGGGCAGAGGATAACAAAGACGGGGCC
>CAKZMN010000024.1 GCA_937128575.1 uncultured Alphaproteobacteria bacterium
ACCCTGCCCAGCCTCGAAATCCTGCCCTTGATCCTGCTCATCGGGATGGCTGGTCTGGCGGCCCATTTCTGCTTTACCAATGCGCTGTCGATCGCGCCTGCAACGGTGGTGGTGCCCTTTGACTTTGCCCGCCTGCCAGTGATCGCTGTGCTGGCCATGGTGATCTACGGCGAGGCCGTGGTGGTTTGGACATTTGTCGGCGCCGGCCTGATTTACATTACCGAGCTGACGCGCCATTTGCCGCATATTTAAAGCCTGCCTGTGATAACGCGAGCGGGCCTCGGTCGCCGCCATGGAGCGTACGTTTGTTCCGAACGTACAAAAATCTTCACTAGGGAAATAATCACGATGCGCCTGAGCCTGCATAGTTTGTAACAGACGCTGGGTCTTCATCTGCATTTGCCCATCAAAAAATGTGCCCAGAATAAACATTTGCTTCATGGCCACCGCAGAAAGCTGCGTTGTCATTTTTTGCATGGCAGGTACAATTTGCGCCCTAGAAAAAGCAACAATCCATTTTTCAAATTCCTCTAACTGGCCATTAAAATCATCGCCCGTTGCCTCAGTATCAGAATGGTCATTGTCAGACAGGTAATCTTCACTGGCCTCTTCTCTGAAGTCGCTTACCTCCTCTGCCGCATCATCGCAGTCATCATCAAGACAGGTAGAGGGGAAAATACAGGGAATGCAAACGATGTAGCCTTGTGCGTATGCTTTTTGTGACAAAGTCGTGGCAGCCAGCGCAAATACGCAGCAAACCCACAGTAAACCCACAAAAATTTTGCAAAGAGCATTCATCAATCTTTGCCCCCGCCTAATAATTTCTCGTTCACGTCCTGAAATTCGCCATCAAGCGTTGTTGATAGCAACACCGATGACACCATTTCTTGGCGTAACTCGCTTTCGTAAATTGCACGATCTAACATAAGCTCAATAGCCTTGAGCGCAACGCTTTTGCGGGCCACGTTTGCAGGCTTGTCGTACAGGTTCGCGTAAAAATCTGGGTTTTGATAAATCTTTTTTGCCATTAACTCCAGCTGCGCATAATAGCTAGGGCGCTCACCCAAATATTCGAAGACCTCATCATCAGGCACACCCATTTCCGTTAAGAGCGCCGCCATGAATTCGCGTGTGTGGCTTATTTTATGAGGAAGGTCTGAGGTTCCGGCTGACTTTAACTCCACCACGGCGTTATATGAATTTTCAGCAACGTTGCGGCGCGCCACAACAGAGCGCAGCGCTAAATAAAGGCCCTGATAGGACTCTTTATCAAAGTAATCAGACTCAATATTACGCGTTAGTACATTATGACCGTAAAGGTTCGCCGCCATGGACAGCACATCTTCACGATCCGGCGTCGGGTTAAAGTTGATCACGCGGGTGCGCGGGTTATCAATTAGGCGCGTATAATCAATATCTAGATTGACCCGCGCCGTATTGCCGCCGCCCGCACCACATGCAGATTGCAGGCCAGAGCCGCCCGCGGCCCAATTATTATCCTGTGGATCACAATACACCTTAGTGAATTTTTCCCAGCGCGCGCTCTTATCGCTACCCGCCTTGTCGGCGCCTGCCTGGCTTACGTTACCAAGGTGGCGAGCCATTTGCCGCGCGCTTAAGGCCTGCGCATGATAGCGCGAGCGTGCCTCGGTCGCCGCCATAGAGCGCACGTTTGTTCCGAACCAACAAAAATCTTCGCTGGGCTGGTAATCGCGATGCGCTTCATTCTTTAGCTGATTAAGCAGGCGCTGAGTTTCTAATTGGTGCTGCGCATCCAAAAACATACCGACAATCATGGCTTGCTGCATACTGACAGCGGACATTTGCTGAGTAAATTGCATTAAGTCGGGGAGCACATACAGCTCAAAAAACTTACTGACAAACCAGTCTCGATATTTTTTAAAGGTCTGCTGCAAAACCTTTTTTATTGCGGGCTCACCAATTAAATCATGGAAAAGTGTGATGAAAAGCTGCGCGATCCAGCAGTCATAAATTGCACAACCGGGGCTGATGATACATTCACATGATCCAGCCTGCGCGGGCTTGGAGGGGGCGACACTAAAGGTTCCCGCTAAAGTGCTCACGAGAAAAATCGTTAGAATTATTTTACGAAGCCCCTTGCTCAGGCGGAATTTCTTCATAGATTTATACTAGAACGCCCCATCTACCGTATTACCAAAAAATTTACTCAAATCATTCTTATTCTAGCACAAGCTTAACGCCAATGGCACGTTTGTTCGAGCAAAATTACAACTAAAAACAATTGCTATCTTGTGAAATTATTCTTTTTCAGACAATATAATCGCTCGAGCCTTCACACGCACGCAACGAAATTGATCAAAGAAGACCATGGCCCAAAACAAGAAAACCCCACCAGCACCCAAGCCTAGCGCCGAGGCGCAGCCAGAACCAAAGAAGGATACTGGCGGATTAGGTACCGTTGTTGTTCGGAACGAATTTTATCGTGATGGGTATCGCAATCTATTGCGCCTCGCCTTTATTCAAAGCCTTGTAATTATTGGACTTCTTGGTACGAATTACTTCGTTATTCACATACATCAGCCAGAAAACAGATATTTCGCGACCACGGAAGATGGGCGCCTTATTCCGATGCTGCCCCTTAATCAGCCGAACCTAAGCACGCCCGCCCTTATGTCTTGGGTCGCGCAAGCCTCTACGGAGGTTATGACCTTTGGCTTTAATGATTACCGCAGGAGATTGCAGGAATCCTCGCGCAGCTTTACGCGCCGCGGGTGGGAAAGCTTTACGCAGGCCCTTCAGGCCGCACGCCTTATTGAAATGGTTGAGGCCAATCAACAGGTTGTGACCGCCTCGCCGCAAGGCGCGCCGATCCTTGAATCTGAAGGTTTAGTTGCCGGACGCTATCAATGGATTATTCAATTGCCTATGGTTCTAACTTATCAATCTGGCGCAAAAACACGATCTGACAGCTTGCTCGTCACGATTGTTGTTGTGCGCGTACCGCGCCTAGAAAGCCCGAATGGCGTGGGTATTGAGCAGTGGATCGCCGTTCCACGATAAATATAAACACTCACGCTTTGCGTTTTTTCAGCAAGCCTGTGTGTTTTTTACGGTTTTCTCATATTCGCAGGTGACTATTTTTTGATGAAAAGATATTGTCAATTAGGAATCCTTGTATCAACGTAACCACGCGTTCATGAATTATCTAATGACTGATTTAAAAAACATACAGCTTTCGCGCGCGGGCATCACAACAGCCTTTGCAGCGTTTTTGATTGCGCTTACCCCGCTCAGCCTATCTGCGCAGGACTTGGTTTTGCCAGATTTTGGTGATGATGAGCCGCAGGCTTCTTCGAATGAGGCGGCACAAAGCAGCGGCGAAAACGATTTTGACTTTTTATCAAATGGTGCGCTCGATTCTTCGGGATTCGAGGCCGAAGAATTTGATTTTGAAAAAACATCAGATGAGATTCAAAAAGAAATACGCGGAGAGGCCTTTGATGCAGCCCTTCAGGGTTTGCTGCCTCTGAAGCCTAATGAAATACGCAGATTGTTAGAGCATTTTGCTCGTACGCAAGAATCTGTTGAGTTGCCGGTTTATCCTGCACCAAGACCCGAGGTTGCTGTAGAAACCCTATCGCTTGATCCGGGCACGAAGCCAACCGCCATTAAAGTGGCGCATGGTTATGTGACAACGCTGAATGTTTTAGACTCCACCGGCGCGCCATGGCCCATCGAAGATATTACGTGGGCGGGTAATTTTGAAGTTGTCGAATTTTCTGGTGAGTCTTCTCACTTTATTCGCATATCCCCCCAATCTGAATTTGCCTATGGCAACATGTCTATCCACCTGACGTCATTGCAAACGCCGCTTATTATATCGCTGGAGACCAGCCGTGATTTTGTGCATTACCGATTTGACGCCATTATCCCGGAGCCCGGCCCGTTTGCGAAAACATCCATTATTGAAAGTGGTCTTTCTGTTGCTGCTGGCGACGTGAACATGGCTGGGTTTTTAGAGGGTGTTGTCCCGCAAAGTGCGAAGCGCCTTTCTGTTTCTGGTGTTGACGGACGCACATCCGCCTACAGTCATAACGGCATGACCTATCTTAGAACGCCGCTTACATTGCTGTCACCCGCATGGGTTAGCTCCGCATCATCTGCGGATGGTCTGCGTATTTATGCTTTGGAGCAAGCGCCCATTTTACTGCTTTCTGAAAAAGGTAAAATGGTACGCGCGCGTTTATCCGATCGAGAGGACATTCTAGATGAGTGACGATTTTGATGATGATGAACTGGACATAGAAGGTTCCAGTTTTGATGATTTTGAACAAAAAGATAGCGCCACCCTAGGCGATCTTTGGCGTAATAACTCCATGGTAAAAATTGGTGTTATTGCCGCGGCCGCTATTGCTATTTTGGGCATTATTATAATGTTCGGCGAAGAAGAGCGCCCGCCCGATATGTCTTTGGTCCCAAGCGGGTCTTCAGTAAATGCCCCACCTGGCACAGAAGCGGCTAGCGAAGCTTATGTTGACGCCGTTGAAGAGAAATCCCAAGAGCGCGTTGAGATTGCAGAAAAGCAGGGAGGCAGCGCCCTTCCCACGCCTATCGATCCCGCATCGAACCGATTAGAGGTACCCGAAGAGCAAAGAGAACAAGAAGACCCGCTGCAACGCTGGCGACAAATTCAAGAAGAGCGTCTGCAAAGAGAGCTTGAGCAAACCAAAGTTGTAGATGGCCCCATTATTGATGATACAAGCGACAATTCAGAGGCGATCAAAGCCATGGCTGAGCTTATGTCACAGCAGATGCAGGCTATTTTAGAATCCCAAAGCCAGCAGCCGCCCATTAGATCGGCGCAAATTACGAGCCCAACTTTCTTAGATGATTTGCGCGCACAAGAAGAAGAGCAAGCGCAGCAACGCGCCGAAGAAGCTGGTGAAGTGGCAGATGGCGATGAAGAGGGCATAACATTATTGCCTGCTGGTGAAATTCTTTATGCGCAGCTTATTACCGAAGCTAACTCTGATGTTCCTGGGCCTGTGCTAGCAGAAATTATGTCAGGGCCATTAAAAGGCAGTAAAATTTTAGGTGATTTTGAAGTGCAAAATGAACTGATCACACTAAACTTTAATACGATTGTCTATAAAGAAGAGAGCCTCGGCATTGAAGCGGTGGCTGTTGATCCAAACACGACGTTAACCGGTATGGCCACAGAAGTTGACCATCGTTATTTTCGCCGCATTGTTTTACCAATGGCTGCCGCTTTCGTTGAAGGCGCTGCAGAGGCAATTTCAGAATCTGGCCGTACAAATATCACCATTCAGGGTGAAACTGTAGCGGAAGAA
Organism: uncultured Alphaproteobacteria bacterium; assembly: GCA_937128575.1. GTDB lineage: Bacteria > Pseudomonadota > Alphaproteobacteria > Micavibrionales > Micavibrionaceae > JAGRKE01. Next base: position 5,334 of record CAKZMN010000024.1, read on the forward strand.
ACCGAAGAAACAGACAGTAATCAAGAGGTTGCCTCTGGTATTGAAGAGGCTGGCGAAGAGCTGCGCGATATTCTTGAAGAGATGGCAGATAATACCGAGGTTCTTGTGCGCATTGCATCTGGAACGCCCATGGGTATATTATTTATCAGCCCCGTTGTTGATGACAGCGCGGTTTCAAACGATTCTCAATAAAGGCCTATAAATTATGAGCGATAAACCAGAAGATTTCGACGATGAATTTTTGGATGATGATCTAGATTTCGACGAAGAGGACGATGCCCTTGACGCAGAATCGTGGGATGACTTCGATGATGAAGAATCCGATGATACAGCAGGCGCGAACAGCGATGACGTTATCGCCGCAAGTGCGGCAGCGCCCAAGAAGAAGGGCTTTATCTCTAAAAATTTCAACGCCATCGTTATCGCCGTTGCTGTGATCGGCGGCGGTGGTTGGTTTCTCACGCAAATGGGTAGCGCGCCCGATACTTCAACCCAAACACAACCAGCCTTCGATGAGGCCTCGCTGCAAAATAGTGGTGAGACAATGGGACAAGTTGAGGATGTTGCGCCCCTAGATGCGCTTTCCGATGATTCAGATTTATTGCCCATGCCCGCGCCTATTAATAGTGTTGAAGGTGATACGCCGCAGGCAGTTAATAATGTAGATATCGCCAATCAAAACGCAGGCGACATCTTAACGCCCATGCCAAGCTTCGACAGCGCTTCGGCGGAAAATACGCAAGATATTGATAGTTTGGATGCAGTCTTAAATAAAATAGATGCGGACCTTGAAGGCAATGCTCCGGTACTGAGCGGCTTGCCTGATGATTTAACTGTTTTACCAGAACCCCCATTAGAAGACGCGCCTGTTTTGGATGCGCCAGTGGAAGATTTTACGTTAACTTTAGTGGACAACCCACCTGCGCCAGCGGTTCCAACGCCGCCCGTTGACGCCGCCCCTATTGCAGATATGAGCGCGCCGATTTTAGATCAAGAGACAGAAATAAAGGCTGCGACTCCGCAAATTCTTATACCTATAGAAGAAAAAGCACCCGATACCGAATTACCCGCGCGCACCCTATCTGTAGATAATGGCGCGCTTGAAGGTCGCGTTGCCGACATAGAGCGCTCCAACGCCGCGTTGTCTGACAAGGTAGAGACCACAAATGATAAAATTGATCAGCTGGTTAATTCCATTGCCGGACTAGAAAGCCAGATTAAGGCTATTGCTGTTCAGGCCGAAAAAGCGCCAGCGGTGCAAGCCAAACCGAAAGCCGCACCTGCGAAGCCCAAACCAGCGCCCGCAAAGACCGTAACAAAGAAAACAACGGCTCCAAAGGCGGCGCCTAAGCCCGTAGCACAGGCCAAATCAAAGCCAAAAGTGGTTGCCACATCTTGGAAATTAAGATCCGCGCAGCCCGGCAAAGCCACAATATCTGCGAAAAACTCGCAAGATATGCGTAGCGTTGAGGTGGGTCAGACCATATCTGGGTTGGGCCGCATTACCTCCATTGCGCAAGAAAATGGTAAATGGGTTGTGCGCGGCACGAAAAGCAGCGTTTCTCAGTAAATATATACCCAGCCCTAAAAAGACCCCTGAAAAAAGGCAAATTAACGAATTGTTAACTATAATTTCGTCACTTTTTTGTCACAATTCATCGTAAGCTATTGTTTTTACTTAATTTCGTTATCCACATTAAATTTGCAATAATTATATAAAATGTGTTGTAATAGTAAGTGAGGGTTTACGTAAGTTAACGGGGTAACGCGATGTTAAAACATAAATATAGCTTAAATCGCAATAAATTCATTTCACGTGCAGTATCTGCATTTGGTCTTTTCCTGTTGACGTTTATCGTTTCATCCGCAGCGCACGCTGTTCAGGTTAGCAATGTTACTGACATCGCCGATAATATCGTCACCTCTTCCGAACAATTGCCGGGCCTAATTACCGGCATTTCTTATCTTCTAGCATTACTGCTGGGTGTTTTGGGTGTCTTAAAGCTCAAGGATCACGTTGAAAATCCGACGCAGACACCGCTACGCACACCTATTATACGCTTTATTATTGGTGGCGCGTTATTGGCGCTTCCTATTCTTTATGAAACAATGCTCAGCGCGTTTAATGGCGGCGTCATTGATGTATTCAACCCCGACGAAGATGGCACAATAGGGCAATTCCTATCTGGTGCGTTGGGCGGATTCTCAGGCGCACTGGGTATAGGCACGCCAGATATTAACGGCATCATGTCGAGAATTATTGAAGGGCTGCAGGGCGTACCAGCGTTGGTGTCTGCGGTTTCTTATATTCTGGCCTTGGTTCTGGGCGTTTCTGGCTTATTAAAAATTAAAGATCACGTTGAAAACCCTGATCAAAC
>CAKZMN010000025.1 GCA_937128575.1 uncultured Alphaproteobacteria bacterium
GGTTGTTCGTAAATCTCTTTGAGCATGAAGTGGCGGTAATTGCCTTTTTCTGCCATGGCAGGGCCGCCGGTAATTAATGTGACCGAGCGTTCTACGGCGTTATCCTTACGGTCAAAAATTTTGTAGTCATCCGGCGTAATGACGGCCCAATCACCTTCTTCAAGATAAGCGATTTTCTGGGTCAACGGAGCGAGCGCCAGCGCGTCCGAGCCAAGGAACATCTCACCCTCGCCATAGCCAACAACCAGCGGCGACCCCAGCCGCGCACCGATCAGCATGTCAGGGTTTTGACGGAACGCGATAGCCAACGCAAACGCGCCGCGAAGCTGCGGAAGAACTGCCTTCACTGCGTCTTGCGCGTAGTTTGATTAACGAGATTAAGGATGTGCGCGGCGGTGAGGATCAAGATATTGATTTGATCGTGAATATGCGCGGTTTAGATGCGGCCAATGAGGTCCCCAAGGTTGATATTGAAAAAGCGATGGAATTAGAAATTTCATCGACGATTGCGTTTTCTGGCAAGCTGTTTATGAAGCTGGAGAATGAAGGTAAGAAGCTGATTGATGTGCCGGAAGGCATGGAGATTGTGAAGACGGCATTGTTGCCGATATTAAAGAAATCTATGGCTGTTGATCTGGATGGCCAAGACCAAGATACGGGTAAACCATCAGGGTTTTTCCAAACTGTTCTGCGTAAAATTAAATCAAAGTAAACCAACTTTAGGCTGGTAATTTATGTTTGGCAAAAAACAAACAAATTCAGGTTCTTCTAAGGCTAAGGCGTCCAGCGCGAAGCCGAAGAAGGAGAAGGCTGCCGTTTCTAAGGATGAAGCGAAAGAGGCCGCGAGCGAGGCTGATAAGGCTGCGGACGCGGCGCCTACTGCTGCGCCGGATGCCCCAGCTGCTGCGAACGCCGCGATGTTGGCGGGGCTTGATGATGCGTTGAGTGCGCCTGAAGAAGAAAAGCCAGAATCTGCGCCGCCTGCAAAGAAAGCGCCTGCGCCAAAGCCAAAGGCGGAGAAAAAAGAAAAGGCGCCGAGTGATGAAGCGCCGGATGATCCATTTGCCGCGGGCTTTGATGAAATGGAAGCCGAGGAAGAAGCGGCGGCGGAGGATGAGGATTCGGTTACAAATTTACGCCTGAAGCGTTCACGCAATCGCATCTGGCTTGATTTACGTGACGGTATTGATTTGAAGGCTTTGGCGCGCATGGACGGCAAGGCCGCCCGCGACGAGGTTCAATCCGCGGTTGAGGAAATTGCACGGTTCCGTAATCTTGATTTAACGCCCGCGGAACTTCAGAGCATTGCCAAGGAATGCGCCGATGACATGCTGGGCTTTGGTCCGCTGGAAGAGCTTTTGGTGCGTGATGACATTGCCGATATCATGATTAATGGCCCTGATGTTACTTATATTGAAGTGGCGGGTAAGATTGAAAAGGCGAGCATTAAGTTTCGCGATAACCAACATTTAACAACGATTTGTCAGCGCATTGTGGGCGCGATTGGTCGGCGGGTTGATGAAGCCAGTCCGATTTGTGATGCGCGTCTTGCCGATGGTTCGCGTGTGAATGTTATTATTCCGCCGCTGGCGGTGGACGGCGCATGTATGACCATTCGTAAATTTACGAAGGACAAATTGACGCTAGAGAAATTATTGGAATTTGGATCAATGACGCCGTCTTGCGCGAAGCTGATTATGGCGGTTGGTCGAAGCCGCGTGAATGTTTTGGTATCTGGCGGTACGGGTTCTGGTAAGACGACGATGCTGAACTGTCTTACGCGTTATATCGAGCCAGGCGAGCGCATTGTTACCTGTGAAGATGCCTGTGAATTGCAGCTGCAGCAGCCGCATGTTGTGCGCCTTGAAACGCGCCCACCCAACCTTGAAGGTGTGGGGGAGGTGACGATGCGTGATTTGGTTAAGAACTGTCTTCGTATGAGGCCGGAACGCATTATCGTTGGTGAGGTTCGCGGGCCCGAGGCCTTTGATTTATTGCAAGCCATGAATACCGGTCACGATGGTTCGATGGGTACGGTTCACGCCAACAACCCGCGTGAAGCCATTTCCCGTATGGAAAACATGATCGCGATGGGCGGTTTGAATTTACCCACCGTTGCGGTGCGTGAACAGATTGCCGGCGCGGTGCAGGTGATTATTCAGGTGCAGCGCCTGCGTGATGGTTCACGTAAAACAACGCACGTCACCGAGATTACAGGCATGGAGGGCGAGGTCGTCACCATGCAAGATTTGTTCGTGCTGGATATTGAAGGCGAGGATGAATACGGGAAGTTGGTTACGCGCCAGCGCTCCACCGGGCTTCGTCCCAAGTTCTATGATAACGCTCGTCAATTTGGCGTTGGCCAATTGGTGATGGATGCTATGGAAGAGGCGTTCGATTAATGACTTTGGTACAAATTATCCTGATAGCCGTGATTTTGGTGATCATCATGGGGGCGGTTGCCCTGTTTATGATGAACCAAGAGGCCGAGCGTAAAAAGCGCGCGCTGAATATTATTCAGGGGCAAGCGGGCAGTACGTCGCAGGTGTCTGATAAAGAGGTGCAGAATAAGCGCCGCGAAGAAATTTCTAAAAAGCTTAAAGAATCCAAAGCCGAAGAAAATAAGAAGAATAAGAAAAAAGCCAGTATCTCTCTTTTGCTTGAGCAAGCGGGGATGGAGGCATCGACCAAGAAATATTGGACGATTGCGGCGATTGTGATGGTTGTTTTTGTCCTTGCGGCCAAGCTTATGGGGCATGGGCCGTTTGTTATGTTGATGGCGGCGATTATTGGCCTGTTGGGTGCACCGCGCATGTTCCTTAAGAGGAAGGCGGCCAAGCGGCAGAAGAAATTCTTGGAGGAATTCCCGGATGCGCTGGAGGCGACGGTGCGTTTGTTGAAGGCCGGTATGCCGGTGTCAGAGGCGGTTTTGATGATTAGCCGTGAATTTACCGGCCCGGTCGGCGAAGAAATGTCGATGATTTACGAGAAGCAAAAAATTGGTGTCGCCCTGCATGAGGCCGCGAATGAGGCGACCAAGCGCATGCCGCTAGCGGAGATGAAAATGTTTGCGACCGGCCTTGCCATTCAGGCGCAGACGGGTTCTAGCCTGTCTGAAGTTTTGATGAATTTGGCGGGCGTTATTCGCGGGCGTTTCCGTTTGAAGCGAAAGATTAAAGCGCTGTCGTCAGAGGCGATTGCCTCGGCCAGTATTATTGGCGCATTGCCGAATTTTGTGGCGCTTGGTTTGTATTTTGCCAACCGCGAATATTTGATGATTTTGTTTACCGATCCGTTTGGCAAGGTTTTGCTGGCGGGGGCGGTGATTTGGATGATGATCGGGATTTTAATTATGCGCGCCATGATTAATTTCAAGATTTAAGTTTGTGTTTAAGGAAGAAGGTTAGAGATGCTGAACATCGATAATGAAATTCTGATCACGATTATTAGCGCGCTTGTCGCGGCAGTGTCGTTTGCGGCGTTTGCTCTGCCGTTTTTGAATAAGACGGAGAAGAAGGAGCGGTTTCGCAATGTGATTGAAAAGCGCCGCGAAGCGCTTTATGAAGAATCGCGCAAAACCAAGATTATTAAGAAAGACGAAATGTCGGGCGCTGACTCTATGGCGGGCTTTTATAAGGTGCAAAAGCTTGGCGGGGATATGGCGGAGAAGATCAGAGATAAAATGCTGCAGGCGGGCATTCGTAGCTCCACCGCGCCGCTGAAATTTATGATTTCTCAACTTGTGACTCCGATATTCTTTTGCCTGATTACGATGATGTTTATCTCTGGCGTTGAGAAGGAGATATCGAGCTCCGTTGTGATGCTGATGCTTTTTATTGCGGTGTTTGTGGGCTATAAAATGCCGGATATTTTGATTAAGAATAAAATTATTAAGCGCCAAGAAGAGAGCAATCTCGCCTTTCCAGACTCGCTTGATATGATGCTTATTTGTGTGCAGGGCGGTATTGGTTTGGAGCAGGCGGTTGACCGTGTGGCTCATGAAATTGCTGAGCATTCAGAGACGCTGGCGGAGGAGCTAGGCATTCTAAGCGCGGAGATGGCGATGCTTGGTGATCGTCGTCAGGCGCTTCAGGATTTTGCGCGGCGCGTGGGTAGTGGAGCGGCGAAAAGCTTTGCTACAGCGCTTGTGCAAGCGGAGCAATATGGTACGTCAGTGACTCAGGCGATGCGAGTTATGTCGGATGAAATTCGTGATATGCGCAGGGCGAAGGCGGAGCAAAAGGCCGCGTCCCTGCCGCCGAAATTGACGGTGCCGATGATCCTGTTTTTCCTGCCTGCGCTGTTTATCGTTATTCTTGGCCCTGCGGGCATTCAGGCTAGCGCCGCCGGACTTGGTGGCGGGTAAGTTATAAAAAATTGTGAGGTAGCTTAGGAAAGCTTGAGAGATTAAAAAAACCGCCACTCAGATTTGAGGGCGGTTTTTTTAATGTTTGTGATTTGTGCGCTTTAGTTGTTTGGCGGCACGACGACTTTTACGTCTGTTATTTTTTCTTTAGCGACTTCTTTTTCGACGAGCTCAACGGGTGCGCTTTCGGGCGCTGCGGCTTGTAGCTTTGGATCCATAATCGGTGCCATCGGCTTGGCGCGCGGTCTTGGTGCGCGGCCGACCTTTGTTTCCTGTAGCGCGGTTACAATTCTTATGTTGCGCTCAATCTCTACCTTGTTGGGGGAGACGGCCTGCGCCTTTTTCAATATCTCGATGGCTTCGTCTAGATATTCTTGTGAAGTCAGGTTAAGCGCCAGATTGTTCATGATGCTGGTTGGGTCGCCGTGCCAGTTATCTAAACCCTTGCGGAAGGCGCGCTCGGCCTGTTTGTGGCTGCCTTGTGCGTCAAGGGCGATGCCAAGATAGTGATAGGCTCTGCCGTCTTGTTCGTTCAGCAATACAGCCTTTTGCGCGTATTTTTCGGCGGATTCATAATTGCCTAGCGCGAGTTGCACGGCGGCATATTCGGTTTTTGTAATAGCGGGTGCATTTGGATCATCGGCAAATGGGGCAAGTACGACCGCGGCGCGGTTTATGTAGTCACCCTCGCGCAGTGCGCCGGCATAATTGGCGGCGGCGATGGGGTCGTCGCTGTTGCGTTTATATATTTTTTCTAGATATGAAACAGACTGCCTGCGCTCTCCTGTTGCGGCGGCGGAATGTGCGGCGCGCTTTAGGGCGGTGTCGATTTTTGAGGATGTGTCATCACCGTAGGTGCCTTGGCTAGCGCCAGGCGTTCCTGTCGTTTGACACGCGGCCAATATGGCGCATGCGCTTACTGTGAATAATCCTTTGAAAAAAACATTTTTTGTCATGATTGCTCGCTCATTTTCATTGTTTTTTATTGTGGTGTTTCGTTTTCCGCGTCGTTTGGTTGATCTAAATTATTCGGTTGATCCACCTGTTCCTCAGCCTGTTCTGATTTCTCAGTGGAAGCCGGAGCAATAGCGTGACACATATCTGGGCAATAATAAACCTGCGTTTGCTGGCAATTTTCATCTTTAGAGCCGCTGCATGATTTTCTGATGCGGATATATTTTTCTTTTGGGCTGCCGATGATGACGTGGCGCTGCATTATAATGTCGCCATTTAC
>CAKZMN010000026.1 GCA_937128575.1 uncultured Alphaproteobacteria bacterium
GGTCTTTGTGTCGCCCAGAAAACCTTCCACATACATAATTGGGGCGGACAATAACGCCAGCCCCAAATAATTGCAACATTTATATTATGCTGACTAAATTTTAGATTAGACCTTTTCGACCTGACCGTATTCCAGCTCCACTGGTGTTGCGCGACCAAAGATCGATACAGACACTTTCAGTTTGGCTTTCTCTTCATCAATTTCTTCAACAACGCCGTTGAATGATGCGAATGGGCCATCAGTTACCTTAACTTCTTCGCCAATATCGTAGATTACGGATGGACGTGGGCGATCGATACCTTCTTGCACCTGAGAGATAATGCGCTGCGCTTCAGAATCGCTGATGGGCACGGGCTTGTTTCCGCCTGAGCCGAGGAAGCCACTAACCTTTGGTGTGTCTTTGATCAAGTGCCAGACGTTATCATCAAGGTCTAGCTTTGCCAGCACGTAACCGGGAAAGAATTTACGCTCAGTGCTTACGCGCTGTCCGCGCTTCACTTCAACAACCTCTTCGGTTGGCACCATGATCTCTTCGACCTTGCTTTCCAAGCCCTGTTTTCTGGCCTTTTCTTTAATGGCGTCAGCCACCTTTGCTTCGAAGCCTGAATAAACATGTAAAACGTACCAACGTGCAGACATTATATAATTCCTATTTTTTTGTATCTTTATGTTTCAAATCTAAATTTATAAACCGAGGCTCATGATCTGGCGCACGACAAAGGCGATGACCTGATCAGCAAAATATAAAAACGTGGCGGCGATAAACACCATAATAAACACAGAAATTGTGCTTACTGTTGTTTCCTTGCGTGATGGCCAAGTGACTTTTTTAGCTTCTGATTTAACTTGGCGAAAAAACGCTATGGGCCCTGATTTAGCCATTATTTTATCCTCTTTAAGTTTTGCATTCTTCTAAACAAGGGCTCGTATGTCGCGCGGGGCGCTTCGATTAAATATGAGTCACAGTGTTAGGGAATGGCTATACTTCTACATCATTGAAAAATGAAATGCTAGCAAAAATTTATACGAAAAAGTACGGATACAGAGCTTTTGAAAAATCACACATATTCTATCGAATTTTTAACATTTACGTGGCATAATAGAATTATGAATGATGACCTAAATCCAAAAAAACAAGGCAACGACGCCCGTATACTTAATCGTCAGGCCTTTCCGCCGGGCAAAGAAATTATTCGGCAGGGCGATGTCGGCCAGCGCGCTTTCTATATTGATGACGGCAGCGCGGAAGTATATGTCCATGAGGGAAACACCAAGCTTAAGGTCGCCGACCTAAAAAAAGGTGACATTTTTGGTGAGATGGCCCTCATCACGGAAGAAGCGCGCAGCGCGACAGTGGTGGCCAAAGACACATGCACCATCACCATCATTGAGCATTCAGAAATTAAAGGGCGTATTGAGCGCATTGAAGATAGCGCTACTAAGGCTCTAATCCATGTTTTGGTCGAACGGTTACGCGAAGCCACGCAAGGACAGCTTGCGCATTATAAAAGCCTAGAAGATTTTCAAGATCGCATCACTGGATTGGTTGACCGCGTTCATATCGGGGTGGATTCAGCGCAGCGTGATAAATTCCGCGACGAAGTCACGCCATTACTTGAAAATTTACAAGAAGTTTTGGACCGCTATCAAAAATAGCGCTATAGTATAATCATGTTTGCAATATTTAACGCCGCTGCCCGCCTAGTAACAGGTGAACCAAATCCCGCTCAAGCCAATGGCCTAGAGGGATCACAGCAATTGGCTGACAAAGGCTTTGTTTTCGAAGTTTTTGATATCTAAAAGCGCTTACCGCTTCTTACTTCCATCTGAGCACAGGATTACGCGCGGCCTTTACCTCGTCCAAACGACGACGCGGTGTACTGGTTGGGTAATTGTGAAATTTTTCAACATCGCCATCACGCACATCTTTAGCAAAGTTTTTCATGACAGTGATAAACCCATCAATGGCATCCTTGCTCTCTGTCTCGGTTGGTTCGATCAACATTGTACCGGGCAAGACCAGCGGGAAATAAACCGTCATCGGGTGATAGCCATTTTCACATAGTCCTTTGGCAATATCCAATGTCGTAACGCCCGCCTCTTTCTGGTTTTTATCCGTGATCATCGCCTCGTGCATACACGGGCCACCATAGGGCGCATAATAATCGTCAGATAATTCACTCAACACATAATTGGCGCTAAGCACAGCATCTTCCGATACCTGCTTTAATCCGTCACTACCGTGAGAGTACATATAGGCCAGTGCGCGCACATGCATTCCGAATTGCCCTTGGAATCCTTTCAAGCGCCCCAATGTTGTTGGGCGATCTTCCTCCCACTCAAGGCGGAAATCACCGTTATCTTCAATCACAGTTGGTACGGGCATATATTGCGCCAGCTCTTCTGTGCAGCAAATTGGACCACTGCCCGGGCCGCCGCCGCCATGGGGCGTTGAAAATGTTTTGTGCAAATTGATATGCATTACATCAACGCCAAAATCACCGGGGCGCACTTTGCCCACCAGCGCATTGAAGTTCGCGCCATCGCAATAGAAATAACCGCCAGCCTCGTGCAATAAATCAGCAAGTTCCTGAATGTTTGTCTCAAATAATCCGCATGTATTAGGCTTGGTCACCATCATACCCGCAATGTCAGAGCCATCTTCGGAAGTTGCGTATAAGGCTTCTTTAAAGCTTTCAACGCTAAGTCGACCCTCTTCCTTTGTCGGGATTGATCGCACCTGATATCCGCACATAACGGCGGTAGCGGGATTTGTACCGTGCGAAGAATCAGGTGTTAAAATAATTTTACGCCTTGTATCGCCCTTTTGTTCGTGCGCGCGCTTGATCGTCATGATACCGGCCAGCTCGCCATGCGCGCCAGCGGCGGGCGCCAAGCATATGCCGGGAAGCGCGGTTAGCTCACCCAACCAATTTTGAAGTTCGTGCATCACTTTAAACGCGCCCTGTACCGTGCTGGCGGGCTGCTTGGGGTGAATATGCGCAAAGCCCGGAAGGCGCGCTAATTTTTCGTTCAAACGTGGATTATGTTTCATCGTGCAAGAGCCCAGCGGGAAGAACCCATGATCAATTGAGTAGTTCCATGTGCTCATCTTCACAAAATGCCTGAGCGCTTGTGGCTCACTCACTTGCGGCAGGCCAATATCACCGCGCGCCTTAACGCCTGTGCGTGATGCAAGCCCTTCGCTTGCGGGCAAATCAACGCCCGGTGTATCGCTGCGGTCTTTTTCCCAAAGCAAATTCTCTTCGTAAATTAGGCCGCGCGCCGGATTATTTTCTGTGGCTGTCATTTCAATTACTTTCGCATCTGCACTCATGATAACGCCTCCGTCAGAGCCGCAGTGAAGGCTTCTATATCTTCCCCTGTGGTCATTTCGGTTGCTGTAACTAAGAGGTTATTTCCTTCTAGCGCTAGCCCGGCAATAATTCCTTGATCCGCCAGCGTTTGAACGATGTCTTGCGCGGGCTTGCTTAGTTCCACCACGAATTCATTGAAGAATGCGTCATTTTTCACCGTCACGCCGTCAACTTTTTCAAGCGCATCTGCCAGCTTAATGGCGGCTTCATGATTCAGCGTGGCAAGCCCCTTAAACCCGTCTTCGCCGAGCAGGCTCATATGAACCGTGAAGGCCAGCGCGCATAGACCTTGGTTTGTACAAATATTGGACGTGGCTTTTTCGCGGCGAATATGTTGCTCGCGCGTTGAAAGCGTTAGCACAAAGCCGCGCTTACCATCGACGTCTTCCGTCATGCCGCATAAACGTCCTGGCATTTGACGAATGAATTTTTCACGGCACGCAAAGAAGCCCAAATGTGGGCCACCAAAACCCATGGGAATGCCAATGCTTTGCGCTTCACCGCAAACAATGTCAGCCTCAACGGGCGGCGGTAGAAGGCCAAGCGATACAATTTCGTTAATCACAACGATCAGCATCGCGCCGCTATCATCACATTTTTTACGCCAAGTATGGTATTTCTCTGGCGAGCCATAAAAATCAGGAGATTGCACGATGACACAGGCAGTTTCTTCATCCGGCTCTCCATCAGTCAATTCAGTGCCTTCGAAATTCCCAACATAGCTTTTCAGCACAGCGCGGTAGTCCGGATGTAAAGCATTCCCCACCACAACCTTGCTGCGCTTCGTCACACGCATCGCCATGAGCGCCGCTTCCGCCGCCGCCGTTGCACCATCATAGAGCGAGGCATTGGCAATCTCTTGCCCCGTTAACTGCGCAAGAAACGTCTGAAACTCAAACAAAACCTGTAACGTGCCTTGCGCGATTTCCGGTTGATACGGCGTATAGGCCGTCAGGAATTCACCGCGCGCGGCAATGGTGTCGATCACCGCCGGGACGTGGTGGCTATAGGCCCCCGCCCCCAGAAAGCTGACCGCATCCAGACAGGTCGTATTGCGCTGTGCCGCCGCGCGCATTGTCCGTAAGTCGCTCAGCGTCGCCGAAGACGGTGTTGTTGTTCCCGTTCACATAAAAGAAATCCGTCGCGCCCCACGCCATGTCGGCCAGAGTGCCTGCGTCTCCAAAGACGCGGCTCTCATCTC
>CAKZMN010000027.1 GCA_937128575.1 uncultured Alphaproteobacteria bacterium
GGTTCGTTAAACGGCTTTAGCCCGCCAGCGCACCAAAGTAAGGACTAAAAAACATGGCACAAGCAGCCGCAAGACTAGAAGACAATATGGACTCAAAAGAGTTCGCAGCACTTCTCGAAGAATCCCTAAAAGGACAAAAAACATTCACAGGCAGCGTCGTAAACGGCACGGTCATTGGTTTGGAAAACGATTTCGTAATCGTTGATGTTGGCTTGAAATCTGAAGGCCGCGTTGCCTTACAAGAATTCTCCAAGCCCGGTGAAGACCCAGAAATTAAAGTAGGCGACACTGTTGAAGTATTCGTTGAAAGAATGGAAAACCGTAATGGCGAATCTGTTCTTTCTCGCGAAAAAGCACGCCGCGAAGAAGTTTGGATCGAGCTAGAGAAAACGCACGAGAAGAACGAACGCGTAACAGGCATGATCTTTGGTCGCGTTAAAGGTGGCTTCACTGTTGATTTGGGCGGCGCTATTGCGTTCCTGCCTGGTTCACAGGTTGATATCCGCCCCGTACGTGACGTATCCCCACTAATGGGTACGCCGCAACCATTCATGATCTTGAAAATGGACCGTGCACGCGGAAACATCGTTGTTTCACGTCGCGCCGTTCTTGAAGAGAGCCGTGCAGAAGCCAGAACAGATCTTCTAGAAGGTTTGAAAGAAGGTCAGGTTCTTCAGGGCGTTGTTAAAAACATCACAGATTACGGCGCGTTCGTTGATCTTGGCGGTGTTGACGGTCTATTGCACGTTACAGACATCTCATGGAAGCGCGTAAGCCATCCATCAGAAGTTCTTCAAATTGGCCAGAGCATTGATGTACAGGTTATTCGCTTCAACGAAGAAAGTGGCCGTATCTCATTGGGTATGAAACAACTTGAAGATGATCCTTGGACAGATGTTGCAGGCAAATACAACGTTGGTGACAAATTCACTGGCCGCGTAACAAACATCGCCGATTACGGTGCGTTTGTTGAGCTTGAAAACGGCATCGAAGGCTTGGTTCACGTTTCTGAAATGTCATGGACAAAGAAAAACATACACCCAGGTAAAATCGTTTCTACATCACAAGAAGTAGAAGTTGTTGTTCTGGATGTGGATGAAGAAAAGCGCCGCATTTCATTGGGTATCAAGCAAACGCAAGAAAACCCATGGGCACAATTCGCAAGCGATCACAAAGTTGGTCAAGACATTGAAGGCGAAATTCGCAACACAACCGAATTTGGTTTGTTCGTTGGTCTTCAAGGCGACATTGACGGCATGGTTCACTTGTCTGACGTTTCTTGGGAAGATGAGAGCGAAGAAGCGCTTAAAGCCTTCACCAAAGGTGACATGGTTAAAGTGCGCATTCTTGACATGGACCCAGAAAAAGAGCGCGTTGCTCTTGGGATCAAACAGCTAACGGATGACCCATTCGCTGGCGCCATGGACGGCATGACCAAAGGCTCTGTTGTAACCTGTACAATCACCGAGATTGGCAGCACAAGCGTTGATGTAAGCATCAATGACAATGTGACAGGTACAATCAAGAAGAACGACTTGTCTCGCGAACGTAGCGAACAGCGTCCGGATCGCTTTGCTGTAGGTGAAAAAGTTGATGCCAAAATTACAGGCATGGACAAAAAGACCCGCAAGCTTACGCTTTCAATCAAAGCCCGCGAAATGGACGAAGACAAGCAGGCCATGAAAGAGTTTGGTTCAACCGAAAGCGGTGCATCACTTGGTGACATTCTTGGCGCAGCCTTGAAAGAAAACAAGGGCGATGACGCACCAGCAGCCGAAGAAAAGCCAAAGAAAAAGCCAGCAGCCAAGAAAAAGGCTAAAGAAGAAAAAGCCGAAGATTAAGACGCTGCTCTTTCATAAATAATTCAAAAAGCCGGTCCTTATGATCGGCTTTTTATTTACCCGCAGAATCAAAAAATCCTTATCAATCAGTAATTTCACTCGCAGTTTTTCTTGACGAGGGGGCGGGTAATGAGGCAATCTGATTCTATTCGAAGACAATTTAAACGCTTGAAGCGCGAAATGCTTGCTAGCAAAAGATACGGGAAAACCGTTTTATAAAAAGGACGAAAAAAGGTCATGACAAAATCAGAACTTATTCAACGCCTTGCTGAACGCAATCCGCACTTATATTTGCGCGATATTGAAAAAATTGTCGAAACCGTTTTCGAAGAAATTACGCAAGCCCTCGTCGATGGTGACCGCGTTGAATTGCGCGGCTTTGGCGCATTCTCTGTTAAACACCGCGACGCCCGCACAGGCCGCAACCCACGCACCGGCGAAACCGTTCAGGTAGAAGCCAAGCGCCTACCATTCTATAAAACCGGTAAGGCCCTGCGTGAAGATCTCAATAAAGAGCCAACCGAACAAACCAGCACATCCTGGTAGGTTTTAGATCATGGGCTTTATTCGCTGGATCATCGGCGCGGCCTTTACTCTTGCTGTGCTTCTTTTCGTTGCCAGCAACACCCAAAGCGTTGAAATATCCCTAACGCCGTTCACGCCCGCACTATCCTTGCCCCTATATATGGTTGGATTGGCCTTTTTGGGCACCGGATTCGTATTTGGCGGCGTCATGGTCTGGATCAACGAAGCCAAAACCCGTAAAGCCAGACGCGTTCAACGCCGCGAAATTAAGGCGCTACAAAAAGAACTAAAGGCCGAAAACAACAATAGCGCCGTAAAAACGCCGCCTTCCGATTTTTTTCCAGCCTTGCCAAAACAAACAAAAAATTAGATAACTACCCTCATGAACAAAGCTCCTCAAATATTTTGTGCTGTAGACACAAATGATTTAAGCCGCGCAAAAGAACTGGCGCGCATTATTGGCCCCGTCACGGGCGCTTTAAAGCTCGGTATGGAGTTCGTAAATAATTTTGGGCCTCAAGGCATAGAAACCGTGCAAAAAGCCGCCCCAAACGCTGATTTGTTCATCGATCTAAAGTTTCACGACATCCCCAATACTGTTGCAGGCGCGGTGAAAGCCGTATCAAGCCGATTCGCCCCCGCATATCTCAATGTTCACGCGGCCGGCGGTTTAGAAATGATGCAAGCCGCAAAGGCCGCATGCGGCGCAGAGACAAAACTACTCGCCGTCACAATCCTAACCTCCCTCAGCCACGAAGACATCCGCAATGTCGGTTATGAAGGCGAAGCCATATCAGACTCGGTTAAACGCCTAGCGCTACTAACCGAGCAAGCTGGCTTAGACGGCGTTGTATGTAGCGCTCATGAAATTGAGCTATTGCGCAGCGTATGTGACGACAACTTCGAACTGATGGTGCCCGGCATCCGCCCAGCAGGCGCAGATAGCGGTGATCAAAAACGTATAATGACGCCAAGCGACGCGCTAAAGCTCGGCGCAACACATCTCGTCATCGGCCGCCCCATCACGCAAGCACCAGACCCCGCCAAAGCGGCGCAAGACATATTGGACGAGATAGCGGCATGACCAAGGTCAAGATATGCGGCCTAACCACACCAGAAACGGTTAAAACCGCTAGCGAAGCAGGCGTTGATTTTCTAGGATTCGTGTTTTACCCCCCATCCCCGCGCAATATAAGCCCACAAAACGCCGGAGCGCTGATTAAAGATGTGCCAGAGCATGTGCAAAGCGTAGGCCTGTTCGTCGACCCTACAAACGTAGATATTGAGCAAACGCTAAAACATGCCGCTCTGGATATGATCCAACTACATGGTTCAGAAACGTCAGAGCGCCTGCACGAAATTAAAGAGCATTTTGGACTGCCCCTCATAAAGGCGATTCGCGTGGGGTCAAAATCCGATTTAGAAAACATCGAGTCATTTGAACCATATGTTGCATGGCTGTTGTTTGATGCAAAACCGGAGCGCGCCGAACTGCCCGGTGGCACGGGTCATGTTTTTGATTGGTCACTTCTGGATGGGTTAGAAATTAAAACGCCATGGATGCTGTCTGGTGGGTTGTCACTGGATAATCTAGACGGTGCAGTTTCGCACTTGCATCCACCGGGCGTTGATGTATCCTCCGGCGTTGAAAGCGCCAAAGGCGTTAAAGATAGTAACAAAATCACCAATTTCATAAATATAGCAAAAACAAGCAGTTAGAAAATGGAACAAAAAAATACGCTACGCGCCGAACCGAATAAAGATGGGCACTTTGGCCCCTATGGTGGTCGCTACGTAGCCGAAACATTAATGCCCCTTATCCTGTCCGTAGAAGACGCATGGACCGACGCAAAATCGGACCAGAGCTTTTGGGACGAGTTTGAAGCGCTAGCCAAGGATTACATAGGGCGACCCTCGCCTTTATACTATGCTGACGCAACCACAAAACATTTCGGCGGCGCAAAAATATACTTTAAACGCGACGAGTTGAACCACACTGGCGCGCACAAGATTAACCACTGCATTGGTCAAGTGCTTCTGGCGAAACGCATGGGCAAAACACGCATTATTGCCGAAACAGGCGCGGGTCAGCACGGGGTCGCCACCGCAACCGTGTGCGCCCTATTCAAAATACCCTGCACCATCTTCATGGGCGCCACCGATATTGAGCGTCAGGCCCCCAATGTATTCCGCATGAAATTGCTGGGCGCAGAAGTGCGCCAAGTAACATCCGGCGCAGGCACATTGAAAGACGCGATGAACGAAGCCATGCGCGACTGGGTTACAAATGTGCATGACACCTATTATTTAATTGGCACGGTCGCGGGCCCGCACCCCTTCCCCGAAATGGTGCGCACATTCCAATCCGTCATCGGTAAGGAAACTAAAGAGCAAATGATGGAGAAGGAAGGCCGCCTTCCAGACACGCTCATCGCCTCTATTGGCGGCGGATCAAACGCCATGGGCCTATTCCACCCCTTCCTTGATGATGACGGCGTAAACCTAATCGGCGTAGAGGCCGGCGGTCATGGCGTCGATACAGACAAACACGCCGCCAGCCTAACTGGTGGAACGCCAGGCATTCTCCACGGCATGAAAAGCTACTTCCTGCAAGATAGTGACGGCCAAATACAAGAGGCGCACTCCATGTCCGCTGGGCTGGACTATCCCGGCATCGGGCCAGAACACGCATGGCTGTACGATCAAAAACGCGTTGAGTATGTATCTGTCACAGATGATGAAGCGCTAGAGGCCTTTAAACTCTGCACAAAGCTAGAAGGCATTATCCCAGCCCTAGAACCCGCCCACGCCTTCGCTCATGTCACAAAAATTGCGCCAACCCTGCCGAATGACCACATATTGGTGATGAATCTATGTGGGCGCGGTGATAAAGATATCTTTACGGTTGCCGAAAAGCTGGGGATCAAGATATGAGCCTAGAAACATTCGAAGTAAAAGCCGCCATAGACACCATAAAGGGCTTTGACGTGGTTGGCGTGTCAATCGTCACCACAAATGAAGACGGCAAGGCCACAGACGATATTAACGCCCTGTGGGAACGCTTCTTCAAGGAAAGTGTAGGACAGAACGTCACCAACAAAATCGATGATGTTATATACGCCGTATATTCAGATTATGAGGGCGATCACGAAAAGCCATACCGCGTAACCATTGGTTATAAAACGCAAGGGTCCGAAAAGACTCCAGATTCGATGCATTTGGTTCATGTTGAACCAGGAGATTACGGCATCATGAGCGCACAGGGCGCACAGCCGCAGTCACTTATAGACACATGGACCGCAATTTGGTCGTCCGATTTGAACCGCAGCTACAAAACAGATTTTGAAGTTTATGGCCCCAGATTCTTCGCCGATGGTATAAATGAAGTTTTGGTGCATATAGGATTAAACGAATGAGTAGAATAGAAAAGACATTTCAATCACTTAACCGCCCCGCACTGGTCACATTCATCACCGCGGGCGACCCCGATGCAGATTCGAGCCTGTCCGTTTTAAAAGCGCTGCCAAATGCAGGCGCCGACATCATCGAAATCGGTATGCCCTTCACCGATCCCATGGCCGATGGCCCCGCCATTCAGCACGCCAGCGAGCGCGCCTTAGCCGCAGGCGCAAACATGAAACAAACCTTAGAAATGGTGCGCACCTTCCGCGACGAGAACACAAATACCCCCATCGTGCTTATGGGATACATCAACCCCATATTCACCTATGGCATTGAAAAATTTACAAAAGACGCAACTGAGGCAGGTGTAGACGGCCTGATCGTGGTGGATTTGCCGCCAGAAGAAGATTCGGAATTAAGCGCCGCCACTAAAGATAATAACCTAGACCTCATCCGCCTCATCACCCCAACAACCGATGAAGCGCGCCTTGGTAAATTGCTAGAAGGCGCAAGCGGGTTCCTATATTACGTCTCCATCACCGGCGTAACAGGAACAGCCAGCGCAGATCTAAGCAAAATCAAACCGCATATCGCGCAAATCAAATCACACACCGACCTCCCCATCGCCATCGGCTTTGGCATCAAGACCCCAGAAGACGTGGCAAATATGGCACAAATTGGTGACGCCGTAGTCGTCGGTTCAGCAATTGTACAAAATATGGCAGAGGGCCTAAAAAATGACGATCTTACAGAAGCTATTAAAACTCAAGTCCAGAGCCTGTCTTCAGCATTATAACGCTTATATTACCCCTCACTAAACTTGACTTTAACGCTCAAAACACCGATAACACGTGAACGATTTTTAGAGCTTATAAACTCCTCATAGCTATTTCGCTTTTTCTTTGTACTAGGCATGAGGAGCGCAGCGTAGTAAATCTACGTAAGCGACAAATAACGAAGTACAAAGAGAAATGGGAATAGCTAGAAATGAATTGGCTTAGTGACATTATCCGCCCCCGCATCCGCTCCTTGGTTGAACCAAAGGAAGTGCCTGATAATTTATGGCAAAAATGTAAGTCTTGCGAAGGCATGCTGTTCCACCGCGACTTAGAAGCCGCGCATAATGTTTGTTATCACTGTGGCTATCACCTGCGCCTGCCGGTTAAGGAACGCCTAGACCTAATGTTCGATGACGGTAAATATGAGCGCATGGCGCTGCCGCAGGTAGCCTATGACCCATTAAAGTTTAAAGATCGCAAAAAATACGCAGATCGCCTGAAAGAATCACAAAATAAAACTGGTCTCAAAGAAGCCATCACCGTAGCCAAAGGTACAATCGGCGGACAGCCTGTTGTAATCGCTGCATTTAATTTCAGCTTCATGGGCGGATCAATGGGCGCCGGCGTTGGTGAAGCCATCGTTGTGGGCGCAGAAGAGGCTGTAAAAACAAACTCAGCATTCATCGCTATCCCCGCTTCTGGTGGCGCGCGCATGCAAGAAGGCATGCTATCGCTTATCCAGATGCCGCGTTCAATCATTGCCGTTGAAATGGTAAAGGATGCAGGATTGCCCTACATCGTATTGCTTACCGACCCCACAACAGGCGGCGTAAGCGCATCATTCGCGATGGTTGGCGACATTCATCTGGCTGAACCAGGTTCCACAATCGGCTTCGCAGGCCGCCGCGTTATCGAAGAAACCGTGCGTGAAACTCTGCCTGATGATTTCCAGACTGCAGAATATTTAAAGGAACATGGTATCGTTGATATTGTTGTCGCGCGATCCGAGCTTCATGAAACATTAGATCGTATCCTTAATCTTTTGATGGGCGGCGCCTCTAGCGCGAAAAGCGCTAGCAAAAATACATCTGGTAAGAAAGCCGCCGGAGGAAAAGGTAAATCTGGCGGAAAAGGTAAAAACAAAAAAGGCGCACCAACCGCCAAAGCCAATAGCCAAGTCGCCGCAGCAACAGAGGCAGTAAAAAGCTATAAAAAGCCAAAAGTTCAAAAGGCAGAAACCCCAAAGGCAGCAGCAAGTAAAGGCTAGGGCGTAATATGTACGCCAGTGATCTAACGCATAAAAACGCAGCGCTAGAAGATAAACTGCACCAGCTTTATCGCCTAAATCGTGACAAGACCATCGATATGGGCTTCCGCCCGCCTTATCTTGAGCTTTTAAAAGCCCTGGGCAACCCACACAAAAAACTCCCCCCTGTTATTCATGTGGCCGGCACAAACGGCAAGGGGTCCACGATTGCCATGATGCGCGCTATGTTAGAAGCCGCAGGCTAT
>CAKZMN010000028.1 GCA_937128575.1 uncultured Alphaproteobacteria bacterium
TTGTGTTGCTCCTCAATGAGAGAGAAGAGCTAGAGCCGCGCCGCCTAAAAACCTTGCCCGCCGAAGGCAGCCTACTGCCCGACACATATAGCTTTGAAAAGAATGAAGCGGTTGTTGATGTGATTGCGCGCATGAGCCGCGCCATGGACAAAACATTGGACGAGGCATGGGATACGCGCGCGGACGACCTGCCACTAAAAACAAAAGCGGAAGCCTTAACACTGGCCTCTATTGTTGAAAAGGAAACTGGCGTAGCCGAGGAACGCGCCAAGGTTGCGGGCGTTTTCATTAACCGTCTGCGCCGCGGCATGGCTCTACAAACCGATCCCACGGTTATATATGCCATCACAAAGGGCGTGCCCAAAACCGATGGCAAGGGCCCGCTTGGACGACGTTTACTGACCAAAGATTTGGAATATGACAGCCCCTATAACACCTATAAGTACCCCGGCCTACCCCCCGGCCCGATTGCCAATCCGGGCGCGGCCGCCATAAAAGCGAGCCTTAATCCTGAACAGCATGATTATATCTACTTTGTCGCTGATGGCAGCGGCGGCCATGCTTTTGCCAAGACGCTGGCGGGGCATAATGCGAATGTCGCCAAGTGGCGTAAAATTCGCCGCTCCCAGCAATAGATATGAAACACGCACCTTTCATAGAGCTGCCCTATGACGCTGATCACAACGCGCCAAAGGGCGCTGATAATTCCGATCAATATTCCGAAAGCCTTGTCCGGCATTTCCTTAAAGATTACACCAAAAAAAGCGCGAAGGTTTTTGATCCGTTTTTGGGGTTTGGCACCACCGCCTTTGTCGCCGAAGACATGAAGCGCGTCCCCTATGGCATGGAAGCCGATGGTGAGCGCTATGAATGGGCCGCTGGACAGATTGAGCATTGGCAGCACATCATCAATGATGATAGTGCGCAAATTGGCGATTATGACTTTCCAAAGATGGATTTCTGCCTGACCTCCCCGCCCTTCATGTCGATTAATGATAGATGGAACCCGCTTTATGGCGGTGATCCGAAATATGCGGGCTATGAGGCGTATTTAAACCGCATGGAGTTTATCTTCAAACAGGTCGCAAAGATCATGAAACGCGGCGCGCATGTGGTGGTGCAGGTTGATAATATTGATGGTCGGCATTTCACGCCGCTTGTGCGCGATATGGGCGATTGCCTCGCCGCCAGCTTCACCCCCGCCGCCGAAACCATCGTAAAATGGACAGGCCGTCACGCCCCAAGGGGCTATAGCCACACTCATTGCTTGGTATTTAAGAAGACCTAATTATCGTCGCTGCGCTTTGGGGGTACTGTGCTTCCGCCGCCTCCACCGCCCAAACCGGGCGTGGATGGGCCGGGGGCGCTTGGGGCCGCCTGGGGCTTGGCTTCTAAGGCGTGCCTGCGCTCCAAATGCGGGGCGAATTGCAGGCTAGAGGGAACGGCATCGCCAAGGATGCAGCCCATTTTATCCTCATCACCCAAATCGTCACGATAAACGGGCTGTCCCTTAACGCAGCGCTTCACGAAATATTCGAACGCTTGCAGCGGGTTTGAAACCTGCCGCGCCGCGCCTAACGCCTCTGCGCGGTATGGGTCATCCAAAAACATGATGGGGATTTGATAGGCCTGCGCGATATGTCCGTCCTTGACCGCGCCCAAATGGATTTGCGTCGTCAGATCAAGCGCCGCGAAGTATTCAGATTCCACAGGGATATTCATCTCCAGAAAATCACCGTCATTATACTCGATGGTCGCCAAGCCCGTTTGCGTATCCAAGAGCAGCCCAAGCGCCTTTTTCAGCAAGTTCTCGCTGCAAATAAGTCCGGCCTGGCCCTTTTCCGTGAATAGAAGATCAATATCCATGCTTTAATAAACCGCCTTTTTGATATAGTTCTATTTTACCAGATAGTTGCTTCATTGATATAGTCGTTTCGCTTTATTTTTGTACTGGGCACGGAGAATAGCGCGTATGGACATAGGCGATTGACGAAATAACGCGGTAGTAAAATAAATGGAAATGGCTATATGTGCGGTTTAACAGGATTTTTTGCGAAGGACGCCAAATTAGGCCATGCGGCGCTGCATAGCATTTGCCAGACTATGACCGAAACCATTGCCCATCGGGGGCCAGACGGTAGTGGCGTTTGGCAGGATCCGGATGTTTCTCTTGTGCTTGGTCATCGCCGCCTGTCGATTATTGATCTATCCACCGAAGGGGCGCAGCCCATGGCCAGCGCGTCGGAGCGCTACGTTATTGCCTATAATGGTGAGGTTTATAATTATCCCGCGCTGAAAATTGAGCTTGAGCGCGCGGGCGCGGTTTTTCGCGGCGGCAGTGATACTGAAATTATCTTGGCTGCGATTGATCATTGGGGGCTGAAGCTCGCTCTGGGCAAGCTAAACGGTATGTTTGCCTTCGCGCTTTGGGACCGGACCGAGCGCCGTTTACATTTGGTGCGTGATCGTTTGGGCAAAAAGCCGCTTTATGTTGGTTGGGCGGGGAATGCCCTTGTTTTTGCCTCTGAAATGAAAGCTCTGCGCGCGCATCCGAATTTTGCGGCGGAAATTAACCGTGACGCCCTAGCGCTCTATATGAATAAGGCCTGCGTTCCTGCGCCGCATAGCATCTATAAAGGTGTTTGGAGCCTGCCTGCGGGGCATATTTTATCACTGGATGTTCAGAAGCTGCCTAGCGGATCGAATTTGGCCGCTGAAATGGCGCCCTATTGGCATCATCTAGATGTTTTGAAAGAGGCGCAGTATCGAGAAAATCGATTGAACGAGCAAGATAGCATCGAAAAATTCGATAGTATACTAACCGAGTGCGTCAGTGATCGATTGGTGTCTGATGTGCCACTGGGCGCATTTTTATCGGGCGGCATCGATAGCTCCGCCATTGTCGCAATCATGCAGAAAATTTCTGACCAACCCGTCAAAACTTACTCCGTTGGTTTTGAGCAGCAGGGGTTTGATGAAGCGCCCTTTGCCAAGAATATCGCGCAGCATTTGGGAACCGATCACCACGAAATGTATCTGAGCGGTCAAGATGCGCTAGATGTTATTCCGGATTTGCCAGATATATATGACGAGCCGTTTGGCGATATATCCGCGATCCCGACATATTTGGTTTCGAAATTCGCGCGCGGCGATGTCACGGTGGCCCTGTCTGGGGATGGCGGCGATGAGATGCTGGGCGGGTATAACCGCCATTTTATGGGGCCGGTGATTAAATCGCGTATGAAATATATGCCGCAATTTTTGCGCGGCGGGCTGGCGAAATTTATTGAGGGTACATCAACGCAGCGCTGGGATAATATGGTGAAGAACCAGCCGCAATTTGGCACGCGGATGCATAAGCTGGCGTCGATATTGCGTTTAAATTCCGAAGAAGAAATTTATGATCGCCTGACTTCGCAGTGGCGTGATGCGTCGGTTTTAGACGCGGAGCCCGCGGCGTTGCTGATGGATGATCCGTCATATGACGCGAGTGATTTGAGCTTTGCGGAAAAGATGATGTATTGGGACGCGCTTACCTATTTACCCAATGATATTTTGACCAAGGTTGATCGCGCCTCTATGGCGTGCGGGCTTGAATGCCGAGCGCCGCTGCTTGACCCGCGGATTTATGATTTCGCGTGGAGTTTGCCGGAGGATTATAAAATTCGCCGTGATAAAAATGGTGTGCAGGGCAAATGGATTTTACGTCAGGTTTTGCAAAAATATGTTCCCGCCGAACTGTTCGAGCGCCCC
>CAKZMN010000029.1 GCA_937128575.1 uncultured Alphaproteobacteria bacterium
AACGTTTGACGAAATCGGCGCGGGCATAAGCGCGGTGGGCGCATTATCCTGCGGCTCAATAATCACTGGCGCAACAGGGCTAGGCGCAGGGGCCGTTACCATGGGCGACGTTTCCTTTTTCGCTGGAACCCATTCAAAGCCCGCCTGTGTGTTGGTGGCGGTTATGAATACAAAACCAGTGCCAATGATAGAAATAATACCCAAAATCTTACGAAGGGAACGCCTGCGTACCATGCCGAAATCCTTTTAACCTAATGGTTGTAGCTAATTATATGAACTGTACAGGCAGCTTAATCCGCGCCAGATAAAAAAACAAGCGCTTCTACAGCTTTGATCAAAAAATATGAGTATCTTTATGTGGTGGGCGGTGGGTGCCTTAGCCCCAATCGACAAATCTTTTCTTCTTTGCCTTAATCAAACCCGGGCGATCCTTGCCAATAATCCAGGCGCGTGCAGCGCGTACAGCCGCAGGAAACGTCAGGCCCTTGCGCTCAAGATGTCGAAACAGCATCAGCGTAGCCAGTGTTAAAAGAAAGGTCGACAACCGAAAATAAACCAGCAATAGCGGCAAGGGAATTGCCGCGCGCGCATCAAAAGCCAAAAAACGGACAGGGCGCATAGAATTACGCCAATGCCAATTTACTTTTTCCTGAATATTTTCGAGTTCTTGCGCCATGTAATGCTGTTCTTTATGAAGATCTATTTCGCTTAACTATACATTAAAACTATAGCAGGATAAACGTTAACGCGGCCTTTATGATCCGGTAGCAGATGATAATAATAGATAGTGACGACGGTCAATCAAACCTTCTTCAAAAACCATCTCTGCGCTGCGGGCCATTGTGCGGCCATATTGATTAACCATACGTTGAATTTCATTGGGCCATTCGGTGAACCGCAAATCCATTAATTTTTCGCGCACATCATCGGGGAATTTCATCCATTCACGAACACCAACGCGCCCGCCACCAACGCGCGGTACAAGGGCCTGCGTAACAATAAGGCGTAGCGTTTCCATCAATGCAATGGCACGCTCTTCACGTTCTTCGATGTCATAGGTAGAAAGCATACGTTGAATGGTGTTGGCCACGCCCAATGTGTGTGTGGTTGTGTAAACGGCGTGCCCCGTTCGCGCGGCTTCAATTGTCGCGCTAATGGTTTCACGGTCTCTGGCCTCACCCACCATAATAATTTCCGGCTTACGACGCAGAGCATTACGAACGCCGTGGGCAAAGTCGGGTAAATGACGGGGAATTTCGCTCTGTGACACCAATGATCTTGGGCTTTGGATTGAATCATAAACATATTCAATCGGCGCTTCATAGGTCAGCATTTTACCGCACCCATTTGGACGCTCCAGCAATAGGCGGTTACCTGCCGCAAGTAATGTTGTCTTACCAGAGCCTGTCGGGCCGGTGATAATAACAACGCCCTGACGCGGGGCCCATGCCTCAATAATTTCTTCCTCGATGTTTAAATCTTTCATCGTCGGCGGCTCGCTCGGTAGAACGCGCATGGTTACCTGCGCGGCGTCACGCCCCTTTGAAAGGATGGCCGTGATGTTTACGCGAAAGCGAATGCGCGTATATCGATCTGGACGAATTTCATAGGACACATCCAAATCTTTACCTGATGCCAAACGCGCCAAGGCTTCTGGCCCGTAAAGCTTTGTCAAGAAGACCGCCATGTCAGCCGCATCAACCGCGCGATATGTCGCGGGGTAAAGCGTGCCATGAATTTCGTTATAGGCCGGGCGCTCACTTTGAATGGTAATGTCAGATGAATTTTGCTTAACGCACCAAAGTAGGAAATTATCGATGTGCTCTTCGGTGAAACGGCTGGGCTCTTCTGGCCAGGTTTCTGCGAAGTTATCTTCGGGTTTTAAAAGACTTATCGGCTTGCGGGCTGCCATTGCTCAAATCCTGGGACCAATTCAGGCACACCTGTTATCTGTACGGCACGATCACCAATTCTCATTTCTTCACCGCCGCCAGTAATGCCGCGATCAACCTGCAACGCATATGGCGGAGAAATCATGCCCTGCGCCAGCAACATGCGGTATCGCACCATGCCCCTAAAATCGGCGAGTAAAATATTCAAATCTTCTTCAAACGTTTCGTCCGCTTGCCTGACACCTTCTTTCCAGCCCTTTTTCACAAGTTCAGCCCAAAGCGCGCGTTCAGTATCATTTTCAGGGCGTAAAATATCGGGCGGCGGCTCTACCACGCTCCATGCGCGCTCTAAATAATTGCGCCATGTACGCGCGGTTGAAACAATGCGGGCATTCATAACAATATTAATCACGCGATCAGAAACGGCCGCCTGTTGTCCACCGCCTTCAATCAACATCGCGTTGACAGATTCGGTAACAATCGGCGGTTCAATCAGCAGCCCAGAAGGCGCGGCAATTAAAACTTGAGAGAAATCAAAAACCTTGTCCAGATAGCGCGTACGCTTATCCATTTCTTTGCGAATTTGATATGTGCGCCACGCTAATCCGCCGCGCGCGCCCAATGAAATGGCGGCCTCGCGTATGGCATCTTTGCGAATATCAAATGGCAGGCCAGAATCTTCCTCAACCAAGGTGTTCTCTTTTTTAATGTGAATCAGCTGATTGAGGCTCATCGGCGGCTCAGCGTCCAGCGCAAGGCGATCTTCATCTATAATGTTTGAAGCCTGCGCACCAGAAAATCCGCCGCACGCGGCAAAGCCGAGGGCAAAAACTAGAACGCCAAAAATGTTAGTGCGCTTTTTAAGCATAGAAAGAGACCTTAAAACTGTCTGTTAGCACCAGTCGTAGCGGGGTAGTGAATTTCAACAACGCGCTGAGCACTGTCAACTTTGATGTCGCCGCGCGCGCCAAGCTGAAGCCCAACGTCGCGCAAAACATCAATCACAGGAAGATTTTCTGCATCAATAGACACAACAACGGGAACCGGCGGCGCACTACCAACAACTAGGAAGTTATAACCGGCGCGGTCGCTTAATGTTTTTGTGATGGTCTCAACAGGGCCAATCCAATTCACTGTAATGGCGCGGCGCAATTCAGCAGGTGCATTATTAACGGGCGCAATAGATGTGGTTGGCGCTCTTGAATATTCAACGGCCGCCAAAGTTTCCAGCGCCTTTGATGCGCGATCTGCGGCATCGGCTAACATAGCGGACACACTATCGGGCGCGGCCACAATCTGCGGCGGCGCATCATCGAATGTTTTGTTGGCGCAATTTGCTAAGGAAAACAGGCAAAAAGAAAGAGCCAATACGGGTAAAAAGCGCGTCATTTATACAGTCCTGTGAAATCTGAATGACTTCATTAAAGTGCCAATAATTGGCGGATAATAATTCTACGTAATTACCAGACTAACGGCTCACAATGGCGTCCGCAAGATGACAATATAAACTGCCCCCAGAACTCTTGTTAAAAAACTAAATGAAATGCGCGCACTAGCGAGAGGTTTTAACCAAACCATTTTCTTGCAGGATGGAAATCACTTTTTTCTTATACCGCGTGCCATGCTTTGGCGTACGAGAATGATAATGCGCAATCGCTTGTGACAAGCTCTGCGTTTCATCAATGTGCCCTTTTAATATCCAGGCCGCGACACCAACATTGGTACAGGCATCATCGCGCACCCATTTATGTGCGGTGCTCTTGCTCACGCCCCAGCGCTCCGCCAGATCCGGTAACCAAATTGTGTTGATCTGCATGGGGCCAAGATCATGCGTGCCATTGGTGTTGCTTACCTCTTGGCCGATCTTGCCACCCTCGGCTTTATATATTCCAACCAGAACCGCCGGCGGAACCGAATATGTTTGGGAGGCCAGCATAAGACATGCGGCTATAATTTTACTGGCGGCCATTTATATCGCCTTACGCTTGTTACTCATCGGCGCCTTCTTCCGGTTTTTTGAAGAAAGACATGGGGCTTCCGCCTGTTTCGGTTTTGGCGGGCGCCTCTTCCGCGGGTGCAGGCGCCGCTGGCTGCTCGGTAGCTTCTTCTTTGGGTGCTGGCGTTTCCGCTGGAGGCGGTGCGGGCGCACTAGGCGCTTCAGCTGGCTTTTCTGCGGCCTCTGTATTTTTTGGTTTGGCAAACATCGCCATAGGGTTTCCTGCTGGCGTGGCTTTTTCCTCGGCGGCTGGTGGTGCAGACGGGGCCTCTTGCGTTGGCGCGGGCTCAGTTGGTGCTTTTTCTTCGGGCGTGCTTTCGCTCGGCGCTTCTACTTTTGGCTGCGCAGAACCAGCTGTCGCTGCGTTATCGCTGCCAGGTAACAGGCTTTGCGCCAGAGTTTCCAACATCGCCGCGCGCATATCAAAATTGGCCCAAACATTGTCCAGCGCTTTTGTAATATCCTGCGCATCACCCGATTGATCTTGCTCACTCATCGCGCTTAATTTCTTTGTCGCCGCGCTGTGACAGGCCGCATAAATCTCTACCAAGCTTTTAAGGATCGCTAAATCAACGATCTTTTCTTCACCATCTGCCAAATCCCCCGCGGTAGACTTTCGTATGTTTGCCGCTTTGGCTGTAATGCGTGATGACACATCCATAATCAATTTTTGCTCTGGCTGACCAAAGGAAAACGCGCCAATTTCATTCACCGCCGGAATGAAGGCCTGCATATATTGAATGTTAATTTGTTGGCTATCTGCACCAACGCCGCGCGCCTGTATATTGTCAAGGCGCTGCGTATTTTCGGCGTCCGGCGTGAAGTTTTCAGA
>CAKZMN010000030.1 GCA_937128575.1 uncultured Alphaproteobacteria bacterium
AATCCGGCTGCAGCTCAATTGTGTCGGTGCCATATTCCAAATCATATGTATGCGATAAAATATCACCGGGCAGCTTGCCCGCCTTGCGCACCATGCCAAACCCAATCCCTAGCTCAAGCGCGAGGGGGGCGGCGACCAAAAAGCCGCGCGATTCAATCCCCATCAATAAATCCGGTTCATAGGCGCGCACGCGCTGGGCCAATTGTCCGATGGTTTCCCGCCAGGCAGGCGGATCAGCCAACAGCGTGGCAATATCGTAAAAATTAATGCCCGCCTTAGGAAAATCAGGCACAACGCGAATATGGTCTAAAATGTTCATGGCACTATATCCTTTATATATTTGGGCTCGCTTGGCTATATAATGCCATTGCTGAGGGTAAAAGAATAAGCTTTTCTTGGCGCTTTTGGTTTTGCTCTATTTATTATTTCTGCATTATTGATATAACTTTGGCTGGCCTTTCGAAAATACAAAACCTAATAGGTATAAATTTTTAATGTTTAAACGGCGAAAACCGCGCAGCGCACTGGGCAATACCAGAGAATTATTTTGGCCATCAATGGGCTGGGTGCGCGCGATCAAATATACGCGCCTGCGGATTATTCGCCTTTCTGACAGCTCCCATAAAATTGCGGCTGGTTTGGCGACGGGGGTGTCCGTCTCCTTTTCACCCATCTTGGGCACGCATTTTATTCAGGCGGGGTTAATATCCTTTGCCACGCGCACGAATTTCTTGGCTTCTTTGATCGGAACATTTGTCGGAAATCCATGGACCTTCCCCTTTATGTGGTGGGCGGCCATCAGTCTGGGTTCGTTCCTGTTTGGCATTATGGGTTTGCCCGCCGCCGCCAGTCTGCCGGACGAAATAACAATCTCCATTTTGTGGGAGATCGCAAGGCACGAGCCAATGCGCATCTTTATGCCATGGCTGCTGGGCGGGTATCTAATCGCGCTTGTGTCATGGCCATTTTCCTACTTTTTCTTCTATAATTTGGTGAAGGGCGCCAAGGCCGCGCGCCGCAAGGCTCGCCTGCGCAAGGTAAGGCAGGTCGCCAAGGAAATGACGGGGCAAAAAGAGTAATGATTATCGGTATGGGCACAGATTTGCTGGATATGCGGCGCATCGAAAAATTGATGGCGCGCTATGAGGACCGCTTTGCCGAGCGCTATTTCACCGCTATCGAACAAAGCCTAGCCGAGAGCAGGCGCGAAGCGGGTCGCCATATAGACACCTATGCCAAACGCTTTGCGGCCAAAGAAGCCTGCGCAAAGGCGCTGGGGCGCGGCATTGATGACGGCATTTACATGAAGGATATTGGTGTTGTAAATAACGCAGCAGGCGCGCCAGAATTGGTACTTACTGGTGGGGCGTTGGCGCGTTTAAATGAAATAACGCCCAAGGGCAAAACGGCCGTTCTTCACCTTAGTATAACCGACGAGCCACCCCTTGCGCAGGCGCATGTAATTATCGAGGCGCGCTGAGCTTAAGGCGCTTGTTTGATAATGCGCTGGTCAAGTCGCGGGCGATGATGTAAAAGCCATATCTATGACTGAAAATATTGAACAAAAAAATACAGATGCAGGCGAAGCGCTAGATGATAAAAAATCACCGCCGCTAAACGCGAAAGAGGAGCTGGCTGATTTTTTCAGAACGGCCGTCATCGCGGTTTTACTGGCGCTTTTGATCCGTAGCTTTCTGTATGAGCCCTTTAACATCCCCTCTGGCTCCATGAAGCCGACCTTAGAGGTCGGGGACTATCTGTTTGTGCATAAACCATCCTATGGCTATAGCCGTTATTCATTCCCTTTTGGCGTTGCCCCGATTAAGGGCCGTATTTGGGGCGCCGAAGAGCCGCAGCGCGGCGACGTGATTACCGAGCCGCTATATGTTGGAGTGTGCGGTTCGGATAACAGCGCGAGTTTGGGCAAGTCGAACTTTTCTTGGGTCGAGCGACCGCGAACAATAGGACATGAGTGCAGTGCGCGGGTGATTGGGTTTGGCCCGGATACCGAAGGGATCAACGGACTGAAAGTCGGTGACATCGTGACCGCGATTCCGCAACGTGGTTGCCGCGATTCCCGTTGTCGCGGTTGTCGACAAGGACGCTGGAATTA